>JANMYC010000902.1:0-8312 GCA_031381715.1 Saprospiraceae bacterium | reverse complement strand
TGTCGTGACCCTAAAGACGATAAATTTCTTGAACTTGCGAAAAGTGCAAATGCCGATTTTATCATCAGTAAAGACGCTGATTTATTGGTACTTCATCCCTTTGATGGTATTCCAATTTTAAATGTTCCTCAATTTTTAGGGCGTTTTTAAAAACATTGAAATAAAGCACCCCTCAGTATTCCCAATAAAAAGCCTTACAAAACCAGTTTTTGTAAGGCTTTTTATTTGAAAATAGCATAAAACCAATTAAAATAACCCTTCCACTGACCAATATCGCTCACCAGTATCGTAGTTAAAAGTTAAAATACGAGAGCCTTTAGGCAATTCTGCAATTTTTTTTGCCACTGCTGCGAGGGATGCGCCCGTTGAAATACCCCCTAAAATGCCTTCTTCTTTAGCCAAGCGTTGGGCATATTCAAAAGCTTCTTCTTTGCTTACTGTGATGACACCATCCAAAATCTCTTTATGTAAATTATCAGGAACAAAGCCCGCTCCAATGCCTTGAATCGGATGTGGTGCTGGACTACCACCACTGATAACGGGCGAAGCCGCTGGCTCCACAGCGAAGACTTTTAAATTAGGGAATTTAGGCTTTAAAATATCTGCACAACCTGTGATGTGTCCACCCGTACCGACGCCCGTAATGAGAGCATCCAAGCCATCAGGAAAATCGTTGAGGATTTCGATGGCAGTAGTGCGTTGGTGGATTTCTATGTTAGCAGCATTGCTGAATTGTTGTGGCATCCAAGCATTATTGTCGGCATTTACCATTTCAGCCGCTTTTTCGATGGCGCCTTTCATGCCTTTTTCGCGCGGTGTCAGCTCAAAACTTGCCCCGTAAGTGGACATTATTTTACGGCGTTCAATTGACATTGACTCAGGCATAACGAGGATGAGTTTATATCCTTTTACAGCGCAAACCATCGCTAAACCAATGCCTGTATTACCAGAAGTAGGTTCAATAATGACACTATTTTTATTTAAAATGCCCTTTTTTTCGGCATCTTCTATCATAGCCAATGCAATCCGATCTTTTATGCTTGCACCTGGATTGTTTCTTTCAAGTTTAATATAAACCTCATAATCTGGAGAAAATAATTTATTGAGGCGAACATGAGGTGTATTACCAATAGATTCTAAAATGTTATTGAATTTCATAATTGCGGATATTTAATTTTAAAACAAAATATAAAAACGTTTTATTTTTTATTAATTATATAGAATAAGTAGAATTGCAAATTTATTCTTTTTAATCTTCTAAAGCAAGAAAGATTTTTTAGATAACAAAATTAATGGGTTCCACAAAATCTTTATTGGGTCTAACTCTGATTTCACTTTTGTGGTAAACGAGGGAATAAGGTGGTACCCCCTCAGTCAACCACACATTACCACCGATGACTGAATCGTGTCCAATGATGGTTTTACCGCCTAAAATGGTAGTGCCTGAGTAAATAACCACGTTGTCTTCAATCGTCGGGTGGCGTTTTTTATGGGCTTCTGACTTATTGACTTGCAAGGCACCGAGTGTAACCCCTTGATAAATTTTGACATTGTCGCCAATGATGCACGTTTCACCAATTACTACGCCCGTACCGTGGTCAATGAAAAATCCAGAGCCGATTGTTGCACCTGGGTTAATGTCAATACCCGTTAGGCTGTGGGCATATTCGGAGATAATACGAGGCAAAATGGGCACTTTTAATTCATATAACTCATGAGATAGCCTAAAAACGGCAATGGCATAAAAACCAGGATAAGCCGCTACAACTTCCTCGATAGAGTGCGCCGCAGGGTCAAAAGCTAAAATGGCTTGAGCATCTCTCTGCAAATCGTCATAAATAATGGGGATGCGATTGAAGAATGATTTAATAATGCCATCCACAGAAGCTATTTTATTTTCAATCGGTAAGAGTAACTCCCAAAGCTGTAATTCTAATTGCCGAATCTCTAATTCGCTGAAAAGCTCTTCGCAGCGAACGGGGAAAAGCATATCTATGAGCCTATCAATCCATTGGTGTGCTTTGCGCTTGGAAGGAAGGGGATTCATCTCACGGCGATATTCTTCATGAATTTTTCGGAGGAGATACTGAGGGGTCATTTCATTATTAATTACACTCATATCTTTTTCTAAATTAAAGAGGGTTTTATAAAGACAGAAACGAAATTCGAGCCAAAACAATACTTTTATTTCAAAAGTTATAACGCAATTAAACCTCATAGTGTTTTATTAAAAAAGGCTCGATGAATTTTCATCGAGCCTTTTTTAATTAATTATCTGAATCACTATTTTTATTTGTGGTTGGTGGGGTATCCATTTCAGACTTTATTTCAGATGTTATTTCTTCATTGTGTTTTTGTACTAACTCATCTGTGGTTTCTACCGTTGATTCTGATGTTATTTCGGTAGCGTTAATTTCTGATTTTACTTCTACTTTTTCATCATTAGAATTAAAATAATGCCTTTGAAAAAGGAGGATACTCAAAACACCAATGGTAATAGCCGAATCCGCAATATTAAAAACGGGTTGAAAGAAAAGAACATTGCTTGAACTATCTTTTATAAGCGGGAAAAAGAGCATATCCACCACGCGCCCATGAAGGAAACTTTCATACCCCCCCTCAGTAGGGAAGAGCGTTGCAGGACCTTCGGAGCAGTGGTAATCCGAATTGGAGAAAATCAAGCCATAGAACGCTGAATCTATGATATTGCCAATTGCGCCAGCGAGGATGAGCGAAAAACTACTAATTAAGCCATTACTAACATCTTTTTTAATGAGCTTACTTACATAATAAATCAAAAAGCCGATGGCGATAATTCGAAAAAGACTTAATGCTAATTTACCATATTCACCTCCGAATTTCCAGCCGAAAGCCATACCTGGGTTTTCAACAAAGTTGAGTCTTGCCCATGAAAGCCCTAAAATGGCTCTTTCTTCGCCGTAACAAAAAGAAGTTTTTACCCAAATTTTTAATGCCTGATCTATTACAAGTACTGTAAAAACTAATAAAATAGCTAAATATGATTTTTTCAATGGTTGATAAATTTTTAAAATAAATGCTAAATCCCTCTTTATTCAGGGCGATTTCAATATCTGTTTTTTAGAAAAGCCTGCAATTTTACGATGATTAAACTAAATAATAAACTTTTAGTAGTGTAAAAGGTTGCCGTTAACAGAAAAAAATCCGTTTTGATAATACAAAACGGATTTTTTACATATTGTAATCTAAAATATAAAGCAATCTTAGTTAAAGCCTTGCATATCTTCTCCAATTAAAGTTTTTAATACGGATACAGATTTTGCCGTACCTGCTTCGCCTTTGATGCCTTTTGAAGCATAATAATCTTCAAGGTGAACCAATGAGCGGTAATAAGCGATTTTTAAAGCTGTATAAACTTGGTCATTGTACTGAGATGCAGTTGACCATTTTTCTAAAACTTTCCATGTTGCCGTATGCCATTCCAAAGCGGCTTTTGTATCTTTTGCTGATAGTTCCTCTTCGGGTAGATTTGTCAATAAATCTGGCGTCATAGGTTGTAAATCGTCTTTGATACTTAACTCACGCGTCATAGTTAATAAAAGGCGAACATCTTCCCAGCCTTCAAAACCTCCATATTTTTGAGATAACTCATCATAGGTTTTCAAACGGCGATTGAGTCTCATTGCCTTATCAAAAGCTGTTGAAGTGCCTTTACCGAATTGACCATCTATTGCACCTCCATAAGTACCAACTTCTTTCAAAGCCTCTTGAAGCTTGATAGTTGATTTGCGCTTGAGCGATACTGAGGGGGTGGTATTATAAGAATCAGGAACGCCCTTTGTGGTTACTTCAGACGCTATTGATTGGGTAATAAGTTTTTTGTCACCTGTATCAAAATCTGAAATCGGAGCCAACTGGATGTCTTTTACTGTTTTAATGAAAGCGTCAGCGAAGCCCATATTTTGCACCTCTTTTAATTTTACTCTTGCATCCGTGATGTCTGTATAAAACCCGTGTACAATTCGAACTTGAGCAGCATTAGGTAAAGAATATAAATCACCTACTTTGGCATATGTTCTCCAATTGACAGTTTCGCCTGCTGCTTTGCTGGCTAATTGAATTACGTGCACTGTTTTCGCTTTTTTCAATGAACGTGATGCAATGAAAGCATCATCATAACCTTTTGCTTTTATTTTAGCAAGGATGGGTTCGGCAGCCTCTTCCGATGAAAAACCGCCTACATATACCAAGCCGTCGCGCTTGTACACATACGCGTAAGAGCGGATAGCTTCAAAATCAGCTTGCTTTACACCTTCATCAAATGCGCCTAACTGAACAGTATATATGGCTTTAGGTTGTTCTTGTGCAGTTGTTGTTTGTGCAGAAACGGACCAAAAGCCACTTAAAAAAGTGATTGCCAATACTATTTGTTTCATGTTAATCAAATAAATGGATTGTTAGAGAATTGGTTTTATAAGACTCGTTCTAAAAATAAATATTCTTTTCTCATGAGTATTTGAACATATCCGAATGAGATAGTGAACAGCGGCTCAATATAGAAAATTTATTTAATTTTTAAACGCATGGTTTTCAGAAAATTAGCTCCTTTAAACTCAATATTAACGAAATTTTACTTCCTATAATATGCAAAGCTGTATTTTTTTTCAATCAAAAACAAATATCTTAATTTTATGAATTAATGCAATTTCTAATAAAAAAGATTAAATTTGTCAACACGAATATTTATAACTTCTTGATAATCAACCTTTATTCCTACCTATGAGCATATTTTAGGCAGCATTAATTAAAAATAAAAATCAATCTCGAAATTTTTAACCAATGACCAAATCTGAATTTATCCAATCTATTCGCCAATTAATAGCTGATGGCAAAACCGAAGACGCTGTTCAATTACTCCGTGAAAACATAAAAGAGTATGATGAATCTATCTTCACAGATGCCATAATGTTAGAAAGCCGCTATCAAAATGCCAAATCTGACAACATTATCAAAGGGATTCTTCCACGTGAAGATTACGACCGTACTGTGGCACAAATAAACTTTGCAATTCTTGAACTGCTTGAAAAGTTGGAGAAAACAACTTTTACCTCTTCGGGCGCAGCAAAAGACAAATCAAAAGGGCGTATTTTACACAATATCCCCGGCACTATGCCTCTGAATAAGGAGAGCCGCTGCATCGTGCGGATTGCCTATGATGATGCCTCTCTGCTTAGAGATTTTAATAAAACAGAAGATACAGTGGTGCAAGACGTGCGCATTGCGGAAGTAATGGGTGTGGAACTTTTAGATTTTAACGAAACGCCTGCTTTCAAAATTAGGACTGTCAATGATGAAGAGCAATTCTTAGCCAGTGATGATTTCACACAATGGATTTTTCAAGTAAAACCCATTCTGGAAGGTAAATATCCTCTGACTTTGAAAGTTTCAGTCATTGAAGAAATTGACGGGAAATCTCGTAAAAGGGAAATTGTGCTTGAAAAAGAAATTTTTATCATTAATCAACCTGATGTAGTAGTTCCGGCCGCACCGCCTTCTCGGGCTTCTATTTCAAATGATAAAATGGCTTTTGAAGAAACCAATGTACGGCTCAATTATACAGTTACCGAGGACAGTGCCGCCGTACCTCAAGTGGCTACTAAAAAACGTTCTACAACTTCAATAGTATCCGCCTTAGCAACTGTAATTTTTGCAATAACGAGTATTGTTATTTACCAGAAATCAGCAAGCCCTAAAATACCCGATGGGATAGTACTCGAAAAAAATGATACTATGAGTGTAAAGGGTAATAATAATAAAGGAGAATTTGCTGATAATAAATCTAATAAAAATGATCCAACTGACTTAAAGCCAGAGCCGCAGGACGATGATGCTGCGATGCCAACACCTTCTGTAGTCCCGACTCCAGTTCCACCACCTTTACCACCAGTACCAATAAGAGTAAAACCTAAAGGAGATATTGCTTCCTCTACCAAAAAAAATAAACCCAAAGTGCCCACTAAACCCACAAAACAAAAGCTGGATGCTTCTAAGGTAGAAGCTGAAAAAAGTGAAATACCTGTTTATCCTAACGAATCTAAGGATAATTCATCTTCTGCTGCTTCAGGTGAATCCAATTCAAATGAATTAGGCGAAACTAAAACATACAAAGTGAATTTGAAATTAAAAGATGAAATGAAAGACGCTACTATATTGGTCAATGGAGAGAAGCCTCTGCGCGTGAAAAGGAATATTTTTGGTACCCCTCAGTATATTGAATTTAAAACCAATAAAAAACGTCAAGTATTTTCATTTATCAAAGATGGCGTTACCTGTAAAGTTGAAAATGTTGAAATCACCGGTGAGAATTTGGAAATAGAAGCGTGTAGTTTTAAAAAGAAAAAATAAGTATTTTCACCCGCAAAGAGCACAAAAATCAGTAAACGGCAAAATTTAAAACTATACATAAAAGCTAAATTAGGTGTATTGAACCACGAATTCATCGGATTACACGAATTACACTAATTTAGATGTTGACAGAATTCAAGCGAATGACACTAAAATTGCCCTTAAGGGCAATTTATTCGTGAAATTAGTTAAAATTGTCAACACGTAAATTAGTGTAATTAGTGTAATCCGATGAATTCGTGGCTTAATAACTTTTATGTATGGTTTCAAAATTTTAAATTTAGTATTTCAAATTTTGCGGTTTACGCCCTTGTGGTTAAAACCTAATTTTTTAAATCATCCTCAATATCGGTAATAACTTTCAGCGCATCTTGAAAAACATCGTTCATTGCCCCCTCAGTATTTTGACCCGCAAAGAGAGCAATTTCACATTTTTGAAGGATTTGAAGGAGTTTTTCAATATTTACCTCTTTTACATTTAATGAATGCAATTTTTCACTAATACTGGATTTAGAAAACTCAGACATCGGAATCCCGATTTTATCGCTCACATAAGTAAAAAGTGCTTTCGATACTTCATCATAAAACAAGCGATGATTGCCTTTTCTTAAAAATTCCTGAGCAATCGACAATCGCCTTTCCGATACTTTTTGGGCATTTTGACTTTTTAAAATATTTACATCTACTTTTCCCCTTTGAATTAGATATTGCTTATAACCTAAAACGCCTAAAAGGAATAAAAAAGGCAGTATAAAAAGAGCCCAAAAGAAACCTGTATTATGAAAACTGGTAGTCTGATTAGTGAAAACAGTGGCTGTTTTTATGCCTCTAATATCCGTAGGTTTATCCGCTTGAATAGTGGCGAGGACATTTTTTCCTTGTGTTATATTGAGCGGAAACGTGTTAGGGCTTAATGTTTTAAAACTATTACTCTCGGGTGAAAAAAATGAAAATTCTGGTTTTAGGGTATAATTACCAGCTTTTTTAGGCAATATTAAGTACTCAATCTCTTTTATGGCTTGCCATTCGCCTTGCGATTCGGTATTTTCTTCTCTTAAAACTTTCGGCTCGTATATCTCTAAACCCTCAATTGTGGGCATTTTAGGGGCTTGCCACCGCTTAGTATCACCATTGCCCATTATGCGCATTTTAAGTGAAATAGCATCATCCGTAGTAGCATCTGCCTTAGATAAAGTGGTTTCTACGGTAAAATCGCCTACTCCTCCCGTAAAACTTGTAGGCGCATTGGCAGGTAGTGGTTTAACGTAAATATTGACAGAATTGGATTGAATGGTTTGATTTTCAGAGCGAACAGAACTAAAAAACGGGTCAAAAAATGGGTCATCGTTTTTACCTTTAACAACGCCTACTTGTACGGTCATGGGTTCAATAACTGCTTCACCTTCTTTTTGAACGAACAGCGCCACTCGACGAAGGGTACGACTTAAGTAGGATTTCCCTCCGATAGTCACCCGATTTTCACCGTGTGGATAATCATTTATTTCAAGGTGGAAAAAGCCATTGTAAGATGGTTCATTCAACAGGCTCATACCATTGAGGTCAACGCGGGTATAAAGTTTATAGTCCAACACGATTTGTTGCCCCACAAAAGCTTCATGGCTTGATACTTCTGCACGGATAAAAACCGCGTCCTTGCTACTTTTTACTTCACTAATAGTCTGTTTTTTACCTTTTAGCACTTCAATACTGAGGGGGGGGCTTGTATAGTTTTGTCCTTTTGCTGAAATTTCGGCAGAGCCAACGGATAATTTCCCTTCGCGCTTGGCTTGAAGTACGTAGCTGTACGTTTCGCTGCTTGTAGCATTTCCATTCACTACGGTCATAGAATTCATTTGGTTAGGTCCACCTACAACCGTAAAATCAGAAAAAACAGGTGGGCGAAAACCTATCCCTTTGGCATTTTTTAA
>JANMYC010000895.1:0-5983 GCA_031381715.1 Saprospiraceae bacterium | reverse complement strand
GCTTTAGCGACCCGTAATGCGACGAATTATGTTCAAAATCATGGTGATAGCTTGTATCGCCGCAGCCTTTACACGATTTGGAAACGCAGCGCACCGCCACCTTCAATGCTTAATTTTGATGCCACTGACCGTTCTTATTGTGCCGTTAGGCGGCAAAAAACAGCTTCTCCGTTACAGGCTTTGGTCTTGATGAATGACCCCCAATTTGTAGAAGCGGCGCGGATTTTAGCGGAAAAAGTTCAAAGCACCCCCTCCGCGACAGAATCGGGATTTCGTACCTCAACAGTATCTGAACGTTTAGAATACTGTTTTCAAGCTCTTACAAGCCGTAAACCACGACAAGCAGAACTCGATATTTTGAAAGATTTATTGGCAAAAGAGTTGGCTTTTTTCAAGGAAAATAAGGAAAAAGCGGCTGATTTACTCGCAGTTGGCGAGTATAAACGAGACGAAAAATTAGATGTCGTAGAAGTTGCAGCTTATACGGTTGTGGTTTCTATGATTATGAATTTTGATGAATTTACGGTGATTAGATAGGCTGATTTAAGTGGTTCGATGTTTATACTTTCCGCAATTTGTTCTTTTTTACTACAATCTGGTAAAAGTTTTAAATATACTGAGGGATACTAATCAAACAATTTAAGATGGAAATTAGATTATAGCTTGTCTTGAAAATTACTCTTTTGCGGAGCCAAATCGCGTTTGTACCAGACGTTTTGCGCTGATTGATATTTAAAGAACTTTATTCGGTTTTATCGGCAATTCCTTCATTCAATTCAGTTGGCTTATTTTTATCATTATTAGGGGTTAAAAAGTTTTCTGATGAAATGATGCTTTTCTTTAACTGATTTTCAACATTTAGACGGGCTTGACCGGCTAATGCGCCACCTTTTGTTGCGGCATCATGATTTTCATTAAAACCTTTCGCCTCGTCATTGATAGCAATTTGACGGGTGACTTCTTCGCCAAACGATGTTAAAATCAGTTCAAGGGGGGTCATATGGTCACGTAAATTTTGTTTTTCCAGACCTTTAAGTTGACCGTGTTCGGTTGGCGTCAAGCCAAATGTACCTTTTGAGATGGTAGCCGTTAAAATACTAAACTCTTGTCCTTCTTGAACACCTCGGGTTTTCCATTCATCGGTCAATAGTTTTCGGGTTGAAATGGACTGTAAACGCTCTTTTATCCATTCATCTGAACGCCCTTTTGCTCGGTATATCTCGGTCATGCGCTCAAATGAGAGTTCTGGGTTTTCAGTTTCTTGGATGTATTCATTGCCCACTTTTGCTAACCACAATTTTAATGGTTCAGCTTTGGGTGATGGCACGGACATGACTATCCTAAGTATCCCCTCAGTATTGGCACAATCAGAAGGGCGAGCTTTGCCATCTTGACCAACCAATTTCAACTTTTGCCAAAACGGCAAAAGTTGACTATCCGAAAGAATATTCTTTTGAACTTTATTCCAATAAGATGCAGGGTTAGTGGCATTAGATAAAAATCCGATGACATCTATGACAGAAAAATACCATTCTTCATTAAGCCATACTTTGCGAATTTCTGTTCCCTCAAAAGGTGTAAGTGCTTGTTCCATAATGTGCAATTTTTTACAAAGATAATTAAAATTTTAGTTCTTTTAAAACGGGAATATCTCATTCTTGTTTGAATATATCCCCAATACTGAGGGGTTAGATGATTCATCGCGTAAAATTATTAGGTATGGGAATGTCATATTAACAAGCATTTTATGAAATACCTCAATAACATTAAAACTCGTTTGCTGATTTCTTTTTAATTGTCAGAAATACGCTTATTATTGTAGTAGAAAATGACAAAACAATGAATAAAAGAAACGCACTTTTAGCAACCATCATACTATTGGTGATAATGGCTTTTTTGCCTAATGCTTCCAAGAAAATTAAGTTATCAAAAGGAGCACATATTTCTATGATAGGTGGCAATTTGGGGTCTCGTATGTTGAATTATGGTGTTTTTGATACCGAAATGCACCTGCGTTTTCCTGATTACCAATTGGTTATCCGCAATATGTGCGATGGCGGCGACGCCCCTGGGTTTAGACCACATTCAGCGCGCAATGACCCGTGGGCTTTTCCGGGGGCTGAAAAATTTCAAACCGAATATGCTCATAAATCGGATAGCGAAGGCGAGTTCCCCAAGCCCGATGTATGGTTGTCAAATCTGAAAACCGATGTACTCTTGGCATTTTTTGGGTACAGCGAATCATTTGCAGGTACGGCAGGATTGGAAAATTTTAAGGCAGAATTAAGTGCCTTTGTGGTGCATACTTTAGCGCAAAAGTACAATGGCGTTTCGACCGCTCAGTTAGCCTTGGTTTCACCCATTGCATTTCAAAATTTAAGCGCAAAATATGATTTACCTAATGGTATTAATGAAAATAAAAATCTTGAACTCTACACCAATGCTATTCGAGAAATAGCGGTGAAATATGATATACTCTTTCTGGATGCGTTCAATCCAAGTAAAAAATGGTTTGAAACGGGCGAAGAATTGACCATTGATGGTTGCCAACTCAATACTGAGGGGTATCAAAAATTCGCCACTTTATTGGTAGAACAGCTTTTTGAAAACAAACCTATTCAAAACGAAAACAATCGAAAAAACATCAAAGATGCCGTTTTAGAAAAAGACTGGTTTTGGCACAATGACTATAAAATTCCCAACGGTGTTCATGTATATGGTAGAAGATACAAGCCTTTTGGACCCGATAACTACCCCGATGAAGTGACTAAAGTGCGCCAAATGACGGTTATTAGAGACAGTGCCGTGTGGTTTGCTGCCAATAACCGCATTTTCGATGGAGAAGCTGCTGTCAATCAACCTTATGACGTAGCGGCTGCCGATGCCAAAACGCTGGTTTTAAAGCCCGTTGAAAGTAATGCCCAAGCCATTGGGCAAAACTCGCCTTACCTATATGGTGAAGATGCGCTGAAAAAATTCACGATGGCTCCTGGGTTTAAAATTGACCTTTTTGCTTCCGAAAAAGAGTTCACCGATTTAGCCAACCCTTCGCAAATTGCTTTTGATAACAAGGGCAGATTGTGGGTCGCTTGTATGCCTACTTACCCGCATTACCGCCCCGGCGATGCTAAGCCTAATGATAAAATCATCATATTAGAAGATACCAATAATGATTTTAAAGCCGATAAATTAACCGTTTTTGCGGATCATTTGCACATTCCTGCGGGTTTTGAAATTGCGCCCGAAGGCGTTTATGTGTCGCAAGGCACTAATTTAAAACTCTACACTGATACCAATGGCGATGATAAAGCCGATAAAGTTGAAATCATTTTAAGCGGGTTTGACGACCACGATACCCACCACGTTATCAGTGCTTTTTGCGCCGACCCATCGGGGGCAATTTATATGGGCGAAGGTGTTTTTCTACACACCAGCGTTGAAACACCTTATGGCACAGTGCGGGGTACAAACGGTGGGTTCATGCGGTACAATCCTGCTCAAAAGAAATTGGATAAAATTGCCCAATTGCCCATTCCCAATCCATGGGGTATTGCGTTTGACCAATGGGGGCAACCGTTTTTTCTTTCTACGTCCAGTCCCGACCTTTTTTGGATGACACCCGGTACGGTGAAGCCGATTTATGGTTATTCGTCGCCCACGGGCAAGTCCATTATTGAAGAAAAACACCGTGTGCGCCCGACTTCAGGTTTGGAATTTATATACAGCCGTCACTTCCCCGATGAGATTCAAGGCGATTTGTTGCTCAATAATACCATCGGATTTTTGGGTTCAAAAATGCACCAAGTTTTCAATGATGGCACGGGTTATACATCCAAACACCGCATGGATTTGGTGCGCAGCAGCGACCCGAATTTCCGTCCCGTTGATATGGAAATTGCGCCCGATGGCTCGCTATACCTCGCGGATTGGCACAATGTATTAATTGGCCATATGCAACACAACGCTCGTGACCCGCTGCGGGACCACGTACACGGCAGAATTTACCGCATCACTTACCCTTCTCGCCCATTGGTAACACCTGCCAAGATTGATGGTGCGAGCATTGAAACTCTATTGGATAATTTAAAATTGCCCGAATACCGCAGCCGCTATCGTACTCGCCGTGAACTGAGGGGGCGCGATAAAAATGAAGTTTTTAATAAACTCCAAATTTGGTTAAATAAGCTTGATAAAAAGGATGCTAATTACGAGCGATACCAATTAGAAGGGCTTTGGGTCAGTTGGGGTATCAATAAAATTGATGAAAAATTATTAAAAACCCTGCTCAAATCCACTGACGAAAAAATACGGGCTGCTGCCGTTGAAGTGCTCCGTTTTAATACCGATAAAATTAAAAATGGGCAAGAGATTATCGCTCAAGCAGCGAATGATAACAGCGGTCGTGTACGCATGGAAGCATTGGTGGCAAGTACATGGTTGCCCAAGTCTATCAATGAAAAAGTATTAGCCAATATGGAAAAAAAGCCCATGGACGATGCTTTGCGCCTTATTTTCAACTATGTAAAACAGCCTTCTGGAGAAGTTAAAAACCCCAATTTAACCAATAAACCTTTGGATAAAAAAAGTGGTATTTATGTGAAAGGTATGGAAATCTACAATAAAGAGGGCTACTGTGGCACTTGCCATCAACCCAATGGTTTAGGTCTGGAGGATTCTGGTTTTCCACCACTCGCTAAAAATAAGTGGGTTTCAGGCAGTAGTGATAGACTCATCAAGTTGGTTTTACATGGTTTATATGGACCTATTGAAGTGAATGGCAAACAATACCCCGGCAATGTTCCCATGACACCGTACAATTCATTATTAAGTGACGAAGAAGTCGCTTCCGTTTTGAATTACGTCAGAAATTCTTTTGGCAATACATCTTCCGTTATCGTTACACCTGAAAAAGTGAAAACGGTGCGGGAAGCAACGAAAAAGCAAAAAGGCTTTTATTCACCGAAAGAGTTGTTGAAATTGCATCCGATGGAGGATTAAAACGATTTCGGATGTGGGGTTTCGGATTTCGGCAGAATGCAACCCACATCCGAAATCTCATATCCGAAATCGCACCCCCTCAGTATTTTAAGCAAAATTTTAATTAAAACTTATACGTATAACCCAACCTAATGACCTGCGTTTCATAATAATCGGTACTCTTTAAAGTGAAGGTTGTACCGTTGATTTCTTTTTTAATAATCATGGTATTAAAAATATCGGTGGCGTTTAAAAACAACTCGCCTTTCCCTTTTTGAATGGCTTTTTTAATACCTAAATCCACTCCAAAACGACTATCAATTTGCCCCTGTGGAATAATATCGGGTGCTAAATAAACGGCTGAAATCTGGGTTTCAAAACCATTTTTTAGATTCAATAAGGTATTCAATTTGATATTTCCCGAGGTGCGTTCTTGTTTTATGGAAGTGTAGAGCGTTGGAACTGGATATTTATTTGTTACTGAAAAAGCGTTGATGGTGTTTTTATAAATATTAGCACTCAACGTATAATTCACCCATTTTGCGGGTTTTTGTTGAAAAATAAGCTCCAAACCCGTGTTATAACTGCGTCCTGCATTTTGAAAAATATTGTACAACAGCACGCTATTAGGCACTTGCGTAGCGATGCGGGTAATGGTGCCATCAATAAAACGGTGGTACAAAGCGGCGTAAATGCTGCCCGTTTTTAAGATGTTTTTATAACCCATTTCAAAAGTATTCGTGAATTGCGGTTTGAGGGTAGGATTGCCTACTTTAATTAATTCTGGCTCATCATATTTTGGAAAAATGCGAATATCTACTTCATTAGGTCTATCCACTCGGCGGTTGTAAAAGAGCGATATTTTATTGTTTTCATTGATTTTATACGTTCCTCTTAGGTTTGGAAAAGGCTGTGTGTAGGCATAGCCATCGCTTTTGTAAGTGTTGTGATTGGGGTTCACTTTATAATCCACTTTCACATATTCTAAGCGAATACCGCCTTCCAA
>JANMYC010000873.1:0-1541 GCA_031381715.1 Saprospiraceae bacterium | reverse complement strand
ATTTTTCAGTTGAGAGATGCAAAGACTATTTTAATGGCGGTTACAAAAATACAATTTCAAGCGCATTTTAAAACGTTTTTTAACTTGAAAAGGTTGAAAATCTGACAAAATTCTCCAAAAAATGTGCTTGATACTGAGGGGATATCAATCAGTAAAAATGATATTTTGTCTTTTTATGATTTTATAATCAGCGCGCACTTCTAAAATATATATGCCATTTTCGAGGTCTTCTCGACTAATGTTGACTGAATTGTTATCAAAAACTGCTCTTTTTACTTCCCTTCCGAGTAAATCAAATATTCGGACTGATAAATTTTTAGAATTTTCTGCGTTTTGAATGAAAACGTTGATGGATTGAACAGCGGGATTGGGTGATATTGAAACCTTAAAATATGATTCATTTACGGTATCAATTTTAGATACAATTGACGGAATAAAGTCCTTACCGATGGTATGAAGGGTTGTGTTAGTAATTATAGGCTCATTGAAATCAAAGTAAATACCCGCTTGATTTTTTATGGTTGTCCCAATTGGTAAATCCTGTTTTTGGGAGATTTTAAACCGAATGAATCCATGAGATTTTGGTTCATTTCTGAAAGAGTCGGGGAGTAAGATATTATCAAAAACAAAAGAAATAGTATCTTTTCCTTGCCATTGAACCGAAAAAGGATGACTGCTAACGCCAATTCTAAGAGTAGCGGCATCCAAGTTTTTATCTAAAATATCTCTAATTATTACCTTAAAAGCGGTGTCTGTTCCTGTATTTTGAAAACGAATGATATAGTCTAAATCTTGATTGGTTTCAATAAAATGTTTTGCGCCTACACCTAAAGGATATCCTGTTTTATCATTAGGATCATAAGAACCGATATTTGGCATACAGGATTCAATCAACGAAGGCGTTATTTGTTGAATAGGGTAATTCAGTGGGTTATGGATAATGGAATAGTTTGAATTGGTGTTTCCGCAACCTTCCTCAAATTGTGACCATAACTGACCATTAAAACGAACTTCATGTCTAAAAACTTCCCCTTTTGCGGTTAAAGACTTAAGGATATTCGACTGTGGGGACAAAGTCAATATTTCATTAGATAGGAGTGTATCATTGCGAATAAGGCGAATATTGGTATTTAAAGGCGTATTTTTTAGATTTTGAACCTTGAAATTTAGAATCCCGTTTTGGCAATCTTTTGATAGTCGAAGAGATAGATTATCGTCATTTTGTGTATTACAACTATCAGCACTGACTCGAGCTTCTATGCAATGAACGGCTCCCAATTTTGCTTCACAGGATATTTCAACATTAAAGCTTATTTTTTTAATTTGCCCCGCGGGGATATCACCCAGAAATAGTCTAACCTGAGTATTACTCAATTTTTTAAAAGGTGTAACAGAGGTACCGAAAAGCATAAATTTATCTAATGTTAAATCTATGTAAGTGTTTTTAGCCGCTTTACCTAAGTTTTGACAAGTTAGAAAATAGGTATTACCTTTAAAACAACGCCTTAAAAAGGAAGGTGAAAGTTCAATATTTAGGCGAT
>JANMYC010000815.1:0-3618 GCA_031381715.1 Saprospiraceae bacterium | reverse complement strand
AGGATTTGTAGGGATCAATTTTTCATAAAAAAGGCGGTTTTTCTGTTAAAAACTGCCTTTTTTATGAAAAATACTGAGGGGTATAATATTTCTCGAAAATAGATATAAAAGTAAGTACTTAGTCATCAGCTATGAGCTTTTTAACTTAAAAAGCAACTATTAATATAACTTACATAGGAAAAGCTGATGGCTAAGAATTAACATATAAAATGAGTTTTTTAAACTAAACAATTATGAAAACCAATTTTTTCAACCGTCGAAAATTTATAAAAGATACGGCTAAAGCAGCGACGGGTATCGCATTATTCAACTCTTTACCTCAACAGGCGATGGCAGCACCACTTATTGAACCACGGATAAAGTTCTCCGTTATCAACATCAACCACAGCCATATTTATGGAATGGTTGATGCCGTGACGCGCGGGGGTGGTCAATTGGTTTCTTTTTACGCCAAAGAGCCTGACCTCGTCGCGGCATTTTCAAAAAGATACCCCAATGCAAAATTAGCGAACAGTAAAAATGAAGTCTTAGAGGATAAATCAACCCGACTCATTTTAAGCTCTGGTATTCCTGTCGAGCGTGCCCCGCTCGGCATTGAAGTGATGAAACATGGAAAGGACTATCTGGTCGATAAACCCGGGATTACGACTTTGAAACAATTGAAAGAAGCGCGCGCTGTACAAAAAGAAACCAAGCGCATCTACTCAATTATGTTCAGTGAACGACTTGAAAATCGAGCCACTGTGAAAGCGGGAGAATTGGTAAAAGCGGGAGCAATTGGCAAGGTAATTCAAACAATCGGAATGGGACCTCATCGAGTGAACCCTAAATCAAGACCCGAATGGTTTTTCGACCGTAAATACTTTGGTGGTATCATTACCGACATTGGTTCACATCAGTTCGACCAATTTCTGTTTTTTACAGGTTCTACGAAAGCGGAAATTGTGGCATCGCAAATTGCTAATGTCAATCACCCGCAATATCCAGAATTTGAGGATTTTGGCGATGTTATGATAAAAGGGGACGGTGGCACTGGTTATATTCGAGTGGATTGGTTCACACCCGATGGTTTGAACTCTTGGGGAGACGGCCGACTCACCATTTTAGGAACGGAAGGCTACATCGAAATTCGTAAAAATATTGATATCACTAAACGAGATGAAGGCAATAATCTCTACCTCGTCAATCAAAAAGAAACCGTTTTTATTGATTGCAGCAAAGAACCGTTGCCTTTCGGCGAGCTTTTCGTCAATGATGTTGTTAATCGAACAGAAACTTCTATGCCGCAGGAGCACTGTTTTTTAGCAACGGAATTGGCTTTAAAAGCACAGGAAATGGCTAAAAAATTGAGTTTTAAGAAATAGTCGTGTCGTCGCTGCGCTCTGTTTAACCACTGATTTCACTGATATTGACTGATTTTACACTGATTTAAACATGTTTATTAAAAAATCAGTGTAAAATCAGTCAATATCAGTGAAATCAGTGGCTAAACAGAGCGCAGCGATTTAAAAACCCCTAAAGCAAAGACCTATCCAAATGCACGTACCCTCCATCGACATGTATCAATTGACCTGTTGTATGGCTTGATTTATCAGAAAGGAGGAAAGCCACCATATTCGCAATCTCTTCGGCAGTAGTCATACGATTTTCTAAAGGGATTTTAGAGGTGATTTTTGCCAATGTTTCTTCTGGATTCGGTAGCGTTTTAATCCATCTATCATACAAAGGCGTATAACATTCTGCCACAATCAACGCATTGACCCGAATGCCATATTTTAACAATTCAACTGCCCATTCACGAGTCAAAGCATTGCGCCCACCGTTCGCTGCTGCATAAGCAGAAGTGCCTCCTTGTCCCGTTTCAGCCGTTTTAGAACCAATATTCACAATTGAGCCTTTCGATTCTTTTAAATAGGGTAGGGCGTGGTGAGCCATCAAGTAGTAATGCACCAAATTTTTATGTAACGATGCCATAAAAGCATCATAATTGCCATTTTCTAAGCCTACACCGTCATTTACGCCCGCATTATTCACCAAGCCATCAATCCTACCATATTTTTTAGCAATAGCAGCAACGGCTTTTTCACACTCTTTAGGCTTCGTTAATTCTGCCACAACTTGAAAAGCTTTGCCTTTTTGAGCTTTTATTTTCTCGACAACCTTTAAATTATCTTCCTTACTCCGCCCGACAATCGCGACAATAGCCCCCTCAGTACCCAGCACTTCTGCGATGCCTTCGCCAATGCCTTTAGCGCCACCAGTGACGATGATGACTTTATTTTTTAAATTTAAGTCCATATTCTATTTGTTTTTTAATTTTATAAAAACGGGAAGCATTTTCACCCATAATTTTACCCCCCTCAGTATTTTGTGGATTGAGAATTGAGGATTGGAGATAATTTTGAACAATATTTAACTGTTTTTCATAGTCTGCAGCCAGTAGACAAACGGGCCAATCTGAACCGTACATAACTCTATTCACGCCAAAGGCTTCAAAAATAACATCCAGATAGGGCGTAAAATCCGTTTCTTTCCAGCCCGTCCAGTCGGCTTCTGTCACCATGCCTGATATTTTACAATGGACATTTTCATGCTTAGCAATGGCTTTTATATCCTTTGCCCATTGTTTTATTAAGCCTTTTTTAATATACGGTTTGGCGATATGGTCAATAACGAAGGGCTGATTTGGGCATTTTTTTAAAAAGGTTTTAACAGCTTCAAGATGCTTCGGGAAAACTAAAATATCGTAAGTAAAACCCTTTTCACCCAGCAGGCGCACCCCCTCAGTAAATTTGGGATGAAGCATAAATTCGGGCTTTTCACCTTGTAAAATATGCCTGAAACCCTTTAATTTGGGGAATTGACCGAAATATTCAAGGCGTCTTTCAAGGTTATCGGCTTTAATATCTATCCAACCGACCACGCCTTTTATAAAATCATTTTTATCAGCAAGGTCTAATAAAAAATGGGTTTCGGCTTCCGATTGGTCAGCTTGCACCGCGATACAACCATCAAAACCATTTTTTATTAAAATGGGCGATACATCAGCGGGCATAAAATCCCTGCGAATCACCGACATTGCCCCCTCAGTAATCCAAGCATCACGAACAGGGTCGAACTGCCAAAAGTGTTGATGTGCATCTATTTTCATAATGAAACAATTGCTTTTATCACCCCGCTTGCAGGGTCGAGCCATTGATTAAAAACTGTCGGCAAATCATCAAAATCCGCGTGATGCGTGAGCCAAGCCGCCGTATCAATTTTACCCGATTCCATTAATTGAATAATATTTTTAAAATCCTTCGGCAAACTGTTCCGACTTGCCAAAAGCGTTATTTCTCGGCGGTGAAACAATGGGTCATGAAACGTCACATCGCCAATAAATAAGCCCACAAATACTAATTTTCCGCCAAATGCCACGTAATTAAAGGCGTTTTTCATGGATTCCGAATCGCCCGTTGCATCAAAAATCACCGTTGGCAGATTACCGTTTAGATACCCCCTCAGTATATCGGCTGAAAAATCGCTTTTTACCTCTATTGAAATATCCGGTTGAAACACATTTTTAACAAAATCCAATCGTTTCACATTTGTATCTAAAACTGCTATTGTTGCGCC
>JANMYC010000802.1:0-9799 GCA_031381715.1 Saprospiraceae bacterium | reverse complement strand
AAACAGATAGAAATAAGGGCTAATGTTCTTACTTTGAATGCAAGCGAAGAAACTTGGGTGATACCGTTGAGAATACCGAAAACTATGATTGCCAATAGTAAGGATAAACCGATACCAATTTGCAAATTATTGCGTCTAAATATCATTATTGAGTTTTAATTATATTGCTAAAACGTAAAGATACTGAGGGGGTGTCAATTTCGGAAAATAAAAAAGGCAAAAAGCATACATAAATGCTTTTTACCTCAATTTTTTACTAAACAAACTATTAAAACAAAAATCAAACAAACGCTTTATCGAATTTTTTCATTCTTTCTTCTTTTTTCATCAGCTGCTCTTCTAACATATCAGCCCAAAGAGTAATATATATTGCAACGTCCTCTTTTACATTATGTTTCAAATAAGTTGGAAAAGGTAAGCGGTCAAGTACATTTTTGTCAGAAAGGCGCTCAAGCTTTTTCAAATCATCAATATCGAAGCCCATATCGAGCATGGCTGCTACTACATCATCGAAGGGCAGACCACTTGTCGGGCAATAATCATTCAACTGATCATTCCAATCGCCGATGCCATACATGGCTCTTTTGTGAATTTCAGCCTTAGTATGGAGCGTAATTTCTTGAGCCAAATGCCCACAATTACAAGCACCCATGTGCCCCCATTGATAGTCACCGCTTTCTAATATTCTATCGGCAGTTTTTCTTAAAACTTTTACGATATATTGTGAAGATCTTGCCATTTTTCCAAGTATTTTAAAAATTAAGATTCAAATTTAGTTATTTAATGAACATTATAATCATAAAAAAGTTGATAATTTTTCCATAAAAAGCTTATTTTTTACAAATACATGCTGTCCAAAAATGATAATTGATAAATATTTTTATTTTTGTAAATATTTGAACTTTCAACTATGAAAATACATCCTTAATGAAGACGCTTTTACACTTTATATTACTTGTTTTAATCCTTTTATTTCCCAGATTATCAATTGCCCAGTTGGGAAAAACGCTTTTGACGACGGCTCATTCAGTTGGAATGGCTAACGCTAATGTCAGCCTTGAAGGAATTGATGCGATGTACAGCAACCCCAGTGGATTGGTTGGTTTAGAGAAAAAAGTTATCTGTCTGAATAGTCATTGGCTCTATGGCGTGAATGAATTAAAACCGATTTCACTCGGTTTTATCGTCCCTAATTCGTCTGGAGTAATTGGGTTTAATCTTCAACATTTTGGATTTGAAAGCCTAAAGGAGAATACTTTAAATCTCGTTTACGCTCGAAAACTGGCGGCAAAACTGAACGGCGGCATCCAATTTAATTACACCAATTCAAGGGTTATCAATTATGAAACCCGTCATGCTATTGGTTTTAGTCTTGGGCTCAATTTGTTGATTATCAATGATTTACGTTTAGGCATTCACATTCAAAATCCATTTATTTTTCAAAAATCTGAAACGAATAACACCCCCTCAGTATTTAGGCTTGGAGCAGCTTATACTATCAATAAAACAGTCCTCCTGATAACTGAGATATATAAAGATTTGAATTATAAACCCTCTTTTAGGTTCGGAACGGAGTACAAACCATCGTCGAAATTGATAATAACGGGCGGTTTTCAAACTCGACCCAATACCATATCTTTGGGCTTCGGCTTTTGGTTGAGTGAAAAATTACGCATTGAATTAGCGGCATCAAGTCATTCAGTACTTGGTATTACTCCAGCATTGAGTATTATTGATGTTTTAAAAAAATAAATACCTTCTGGTAACTTCGGATAACTCAATTTGATACTTGGAAATGCCGTTAGGCATGTTATATCGGTAGAAAAAATAGTTATTATTATGGAGTTCCGTAGGAACGATATATTGAAAACATATTTTAATATGCCGTTCCTACGAAACTTGTGGGCTTTTTAAATTATTTTCTACCGATATAGAATGCCTAAAGGCATTTTTAGGTATTAAATTGAGTTATCCGAAGTTACCAGTACCTTTGTGTTTTAATCATATCCAAAATTGAAGATGAAAAAAGTATTAGTGGTAGCCGCTACCCCATTCGAGATTCAACCTTTTATTGAATTTTTAAAACAAAGTACCGCACAGAAGAACAACCCGCTATTTGGACAAAATGGATATGAAATTGATGTGCTCATTACGGGCGTAGGTATTGCCAACACAGCCTATCAAGTAGGTAAAATGCTGACTCAAAATACTTATCATTTGGCTTTAAATGTAGGTGTTGCGGGTAGTTTTAGCCGTAAAATACTGAGGGGGGATATCCTTGAAGTGGTGAGCGAGCAGTACGGCGATTTAGGAGTTGAAGAAGCAGATGGCAGCTTCACAGATATGTTTTCGATGGGCTTAATAGACGGCACTAAAAAGCCTTTTTATCAAGATAAACTATTGAATAACAATCCTTTAAATATTCCAACTATTAAAAAAGTGAAAGGATTAACCGTTCAAAAAGTGCACGGAACGATGTCGAGTATTGAATCCATTTTAAAAAAATATCCCGTTGACATTGAGAGTATGGAGGGTGCTGCTTTCTTTCAGGTGTGTATTACTGAGGGGGTCAGTTTTGCGGAGATTAGAGCCATATCCAATTACGTAGAACCTCGAAATAAAGATAATTGGATGATAAAAGAAGCCATCGAAAACCTCAATAAAACGCTCATTAATGTGTTTGAAAAGCGACTTGTTTAAATAAAAAACGGCTACCAATTATGGCAGCCGTTTTTTATTTCTTCACGCCTACATAAATGATAAAACTATCATCCATAATTAGATGAAATAAAATTTTGTAAACTATCTATAGTCTCTTTTTGTACTTCAACGGTGGCTTGAATCACGTCAATAATTGAGACAATACCCGTCAAAACGCCATTATCAAAAACTGGCAAGTAACGTACGTTGCTGTCAGCCATTACTTTCATGCAATGCTCAGTGGTGTCACGTGGATTCACTCGAGGCAAATCGGTGGACATAATCTCGCCTACTGTTATTTCGTCTGAATGTTTATCCTTCAAAATTACCTTGCGCGCGTAATCTCTTTCTGTCATTATGCCGAGATAGGTATCATCTTCCATGACTAATATGGAACCAATATTTTTTTCTGACATAATTTTAAGAGCATCTAATACGTGCGTATCAGGTGAAACGGAGATAATTTTGTTGGTTTTTTTCTTAAGGATGTCAGTTACTTTACCCATTTTTGCAAGTTGATTTTGATTAAAGGATTAATTGGTTAATATTATTTACAGTGCAATAATATTGATTTATTATTTAAATTCAAAATTTTATTCCATATTTTTACGAATATTAAAATAAATATCGCATATTAATAATCAATAACCAAATTATTGACATGCATCTTAGAACACTTCTAGTAGATTGGAATAGACTAAAGTATTTTTGGCAAGTTTTACATATAATTAAAAAATTGACTATCAATGAGTTAGGGACAAAGTAAAAAATAAACTACCCAAACCTGCCTTTGTCGGCAGACAGGTTGGCTATTATATTTTCTTTGATCAAGGCAAATTCTTTGAGGAATAGTCCCGAGTGCTCGGGATTTAAAAAGGATTTAATCCCGAGTACTCGGGAAGTAAAGGAAATAGAATTGTCAAGTTGGGTAGTTTATTTTTTACTTTGTCCCTCAGCTTAAAAAACACTAAAAGAGGCACTTTTTTGGATTTAAAATCATTATTTTTTTCTTAAACTCACCTACTCTTATCTAATTTTTTATCTTTAAGGCAATTAAAACTATTAGATTATGAATTTTAATTCTTTGTTTCGAAGAAAATCGATTGCTGATGCCATTGCCAATTCGGAATCCGATATTCATGGCGGGGGCGGTGCCATGGTAAAAAATTTGACCCTCCGAGATTTGACAGCTATGGGAATTGCGGCTGTTATCGGTGCTGGTATTTTTAGTACAGTTGGCAAGGCTTGCTCAGAAGGTGGTCCGGCTATTTCAGTTTTGTACGTTTTTACCGCTATTGCTTGTCTATTTTCGGCACTCTGCTACGCCGAATTCGCTTCTCGAGTGCCCGTGAGTGGGTCTGCTTACACCTATGCATATACTACTTTAGGTGAAATTATTGCTTGGATAATTGGTTGGAATTTAGTTTTCGAGTATGCCATTGGTAACATTACGGTTGCCATTTCGTGGTCCGATTATTTTACCAATTTACTTGAAAAAGGGCTGCATATTAACGTTCCCGATTATCTCGAAATGGACTATTTGACTGCAAAACGCGCATCTATCAGTGACCCAACAAGCATTGCTGGCATGGCGTGGAATGATGCACCGAGCATATTAGGCATAAAATTCATTGCCGATTTGCCTACTTTATTATTAACATTTTTAATAACAATACTCATCATAAGAGGGATAAAAGAGTCGAAAATAGCCACTAATATCATGGTTGCCGTTAAGTTAGTGGTGGTTTTTATCGTCATAATAGTTGGAGCTTTTTACGTAGATACTTCTAATTGGTCACCTTTTGCACCCAATGGTTGGGGGAATGTTTTAAAAGGTGTTTCATCGGTATTTTTTGCTTATATCGGTTTCGATGCCATCTCTACCACCGCCGAAGAATGTAAAAATCCTCAAAGAGATTTACCCAAAGCGATGATTTATTCACTCATTATATGTACTATTTTGTATGTTGCGGTCGTTTTAGTGATGACAGGTATGGTCAACTACTCTAAATTAGGCGTAGGCGACCCTTTAGCTTTTGTGTTTGGCGAACGGGGATTATTGTGGATTGAAAAAATTGTAGCCATCAGCGCAGTATTTGCCATGGCAAGTGTTTTTTTAGTTTTTCAAATCGGACAACCGCGTATTTGGATGACAATGAGCCGCGATGGATTATTACCCAAAAAGTTTGCGTCGCTTCATCCGAAGTTTAGAACGCCCTATTTTTCAAGTATATTAGCGGGGCTTTTAGTGGCAATCCCTTCATTATTCATGAATTTAACAGAGGTAACTGATTTATGCAGCATCGGAACTTTGTTCGCATTTGCGTTGGTTTCAGGCGGTATTCTGTATTTAGAAAAGGATGACCCCTCAGTAAAAACAGTCGGTTTTAGGATTCCTTACCTCAACGGACAGATAATAGTACCCATTTTATTCGTAGGCACATTGGTATTATTTTTCATGTACAGACCAGAAGTTTTTCAAAATTATGATGCTAATCACATACTATATTGGTTCTTTTTTATTATCTTTGGCATTGTATCTCTCAAGAGTTTTCAAAATAAATGGTCAGTGATACCTGTACTGGGTTTGCTTACTAACTTGTATTTGATGACAGAACTGGGGGCAACCAATTGGATTAGATTTTTAATGTGGTGTGCTATTGGTCTGGTTATATATTTTGCTTATAGTTATAAAAAAAGTAACTTAGCCAATCAATAGTCGGAGATGTGATTTTCTTGATTTGGGTTAATAAAATGTTTGATTCAAGTCAAAAAAGTGTGAGAAAAGTAAAAATTTAATCAATTTTGGAGCTAAAACTCTTTTTTATTTAAAAAAAGGGTATATATTTGCTCCATACATTATTTGAGTATGATGACTCCATCATATCGTGTTTAAGCTACGTCGTTGTTTGCCGGCTCTTCCTACGAGGAGTCGGCTTTTTTATTTTTATTAAAAAAAGAGCCTTTGTAAATGGATACAAAGGCTCTTTTAAAATAAGGATTTCAATTAAAATCTATAAAACTGCAGCTAATTTCGAAGCTTGCTCTATGGCTCTTTTAGCATCCAATTCAAGGGCTTCAAAAGCACCGCCTATTATATGGGTTGAAACACCTGCTTGTTTTAGTGGTTCGTAAAGTACATTAAATGGCTCTTGCCCCGCGCAAATAATCACATTATCCACTTCAAGCAATCTATAAAATCCATCAATATTGATGTGTAAACCCTTGTCGTCAATCTTCTCGTATTGAACGCCATCAAGGGTTTCTACTTTTTTCATTTTCAAACTGCTGCGGTGTATCCAGCCAGTTGTTTTACCTAATTTACCGCCAATTTTTCCTTTTGTCCGTTGCAATAAATAAATGGTGCGCGGAGAAGCATGAGGAATTGGTTTGGTGAGAGCTCCCGCTTTCTTATATGACATATCCACACCCCATTCTTGCATAAAAGCAGTGGTGTTGAGGCTCGTAGATTCTCCTTCGTGCGAAAGATATTCCGCCACATCAAAACCAATTCCACCCGAACCAATCAATGCAACCCGTTTTCCGACCATTTTTTTATCCTTAAGCACTTCAATATACGATAATACTGAGGGGTGGTCAATGCCTTCGATTGTGAGTTTTCGAGGCGTAACTCCGGTCGCCAATATCACTTCATCAAATTTTTCGTTGATTAAAAAATCAGCGTTGACGGGCGTATTTAAATGCAAATGCACCTTTGTAAGCTCTATTTGCTTACTGTAGTAGCGAATTGTTTCATAAAACTCCTCCTTGCCCGGAATCTGTTTTGCCATGTTGAACTGACCACCTATTTCAGAAGCCGCATCGTAAAGGTGTACTTCGTGTCCCCGTTGCGCCGAAAGAGTAGCGGTTGCCAAACCAGCAGGACCGGCACCAACTACAGCAATTTTTTTCTTATTTTGAGTCGGTAGATACTGTAAAAGTGTTTCATGACACGCGCGCGGATTGACCAAACAACTCGCCGTTTTCATTTGAAAAGTATGGTCGAGACAGGCT
Organism: Saprospiraceae bacterium; assembly: GCA_031381715.1. Taxonomy (GTDB): domain Bacteria; phylum Bacteroidota; class Bacteroidia; order Chitinophagales; family Saprospiraceae; genus JAAFJT01. Next base: position 3,085 of record JANMYC010000802.1, on the reverse strand, counting down.
TGATTACAGCCGATGCAGGTATTGATTTCATCCGTTCGTCCCGTTTCAGCTTTAACCACAAATTCAGCGTCGGCTAAAAAAGGTCGCGCCATCGAAACCATATCAGCACAACCTTCAGAGATGATTTTATCGGCAATATCGGGCATATTGATGCGGTTTGTGGTCACCAAGGGAATATTAACTTTGCCCATCAAACGCTTAGTTACCCAAGCAAAACCTCCGCGTGGCACCATCGTTGCAATAGTCGGAACGCGGGCTTCATGCCAGCCAATGCCCGTATTGATGATGGTTGCACCCGCTTTCTCTATTTCTTTAGCTAAATATTCAACTTCCTCCCATGTACTGCCATCATCAACTAAATCCAACATAGAAAGGCGATAAATGATGATAAAATCACGCCCCACCTTTTCACGAATGCCTCGCACAATACTTATGGGGAATTGAATGCGGTTTTCAAAACTGCCACCCCACTTATCCGTTCTTTTATTGGTTTTTGAAGCGATGAATTGATTGATGAGATAACCTTCCGAACCCATGACCTCTACCCCATCGTAACCCGCTTCTTTTGCTAAGGCTGCGGATGAAATATAGTTATTTATTGTTCTCGTGACGCCCCAACCGGGCAGAGCAAAAGGTTTGAACGGTGTTATTGGTGACTGAATTGGACTCGGCGCCACACTCCAAGGCTGATAGGCGTAACGACCCGCGTGAAGAATCTGCATACAGATTTTACCCCCCTCAGTATGGACGGCATCGGTGATGATTTTATGCTTTTTCACATGGCTGCTATTGGTCATTCGAGCCGCTTTTGGCATCACCGTTCCGAAATAATCGGGTGAGATACCACCCGTAACTATCAAACCTACACCACCTTTCGCCCGCTCTGCGTAAAATGCGGCTAAACGTTCAAAACCATTTTTCTGTTCCTCTAAACCCGTGTGCATGGAACCCATCAAAACACGGTTTTTTAAAATCGTAAAACCCAAATCAAGGGGCTTAAGTAGGTGCGGATAAGCAGACATTTAGATTGTTTTTTTGTTTTAAATGAAAAGACCCATAAGACTTCATAATCTTACAGGTCTGTGGACAAAAGTAAAAACTTTATAGCGAAATTTCGCTATAAAGTTTTTACTTTTTTATGCCTTTTTTCAGGGTTTATTTCACCAATATAGTCTGCCCTCTAAACTCTACTTTAAAACCCGTTCTTATTTTGTTGCGTTTACGGGTTTCTACCTCATCGTTGACTTTTACATCCCCCTCAGTAATGTAGATATTGGCTTCGCCGCCAGAGCCCACCAATGACATCAATTTCAATAATTGATTCAATTCAATATATTCATGCCCATCTAAATCAAATTCGAGTGTATCCATAAATTTTTCAATTTTTGATTAATAATTTTCAATTTTGGCTTCTCCCCTCAGTCTTTCGCCAATAAATCGAAGCCCATCAAGGGTCAAATTACGATTAATTTCCACAAATTCACCATTTAAAGTTTCAATGATGGAAGAAAGCCCGCCCGTAGCGACAGCAATGCAATCACCATCCATTTCACGCCGAATGCGGGTAATCATACCCCTAACCAAACTCTCATAACCCAATAAAATACCCGCTTGAATGGCATGAGTCGTATTTTTACCAATTGCCGATTCAGGTAAAAACAGGGGGACTTCAGGTAATTGAGCCGTATTTGAAAAAAGGGCTTTTACCGCCGTTTTCAATCCCGGAGCAATAGCCACACCCAATATTTCACCATCAGCAGAAATAGTTGTGAAAGTTAAAGCTGTACCGAAATCAACAACAACCGTATTTCTACGATATTTAACGTGGGCAGCAATGGCGTTGGCTATCAAATCGGAGCCTAATTCATGCGCATGATCAATTTTTACTTTCACTTCAGGGTAAATATCATGCTTGACCACAATGGGTGATTTTCCGAAAAAATCGGTGAGCATACCTGTCATAATAGGCGTTAAAACTGGCACTACGCTGCTCAAAACCACCACATCGGTATCATTTACCCACAAATCCGCTTCCAAAAAATGCAACTGCAATTTGCTTGCATAATATTGCGCTGGCTCTTCTGCCAACGAAAGCATTCTAAAAATATGCGTCCATTTGTCATTTTGCCAGACCCCAAAGACGGTATCTGTATTTCCAATATCAACGGCTAAATACATAGAATTGTATTTTCAAGTTAGTAAATATCATTCTCATTTTTAAAAAATGTAAAAGCTAATAACAATAGTTCGTTAGTTTTTAGTTTTTGGTGTGTAGTGTTTAGATACACAAAATAAAATTTTGTTTGGTAATAAAAATTTGATTTAGACAAAATTTTAAATTGTTTTAATTAAAAAATCGGAATTTATTTTTAAGAATCTAAACACTATAAACCAAAAACTACCGAACTATTGAATAAGTAGGTAACGTTAAATAATCACTAATTTTCAAATTCGCCCCCATGCCCCCAAAGGGGGATTAAATTGTAAATAAAGCTTATTTCTTACCTTTTTTGAGGTAAAATCTCCCTTTGGGGGCATGGGGGCAAACTTGAAAATTGGAGATTATTTAAATCGAATCACTCAAAATATCTCTTTTCAATACTACCATTCTATTTTTCCTGTACATTTTTCCAAACTCTCCAGACGTTTTGATAACAGATTTTAGCAATGTCCCCCTCAGTATAACCCCGTTTTAAAAGGGCATAAATGAGGTTAGGATATTGTGAAACGTCTTTTAATCCAGTCGGTAAAGTATCTCCAACACCATCAAAATCTGAACCTATGCCAATATGGTCAATACCGATTAATTTGCGCAAGTGGTCAATATGATTCGCCACGGTTTCTACATCGGCAAATAAAATCGGGTGCTCTTTTTGAAACTCTTTGATAATCGGTTCAGCCGCTTTATCACTCTCTTTTAAGCCGTTTACTTTTAGCTTTATGTTGAGCATCTCCTCCTTCTCCTTAATATCCAGACGGGCTTTTTCATCTAAAAACGACGTTCCGAAGTTTATTTGTATAACTCCACCGTTTTTGCCCAATTTTTTAATCATATCATCCGACATATTGCGCTTAAAGCCCGGCG
>JANMYC010000792.1:0-2901 GCA_031381715.1 Saprospiraceae bacterium | reverse complement strand
TTGGAATTGATACAAGCCAAATATGCTATAAAATTGGCTGTTCCCTCATCTGTCCAACCATATCCATGTGCCATTTCGTGAGCCATTGTGAAAGGTTTTGCGAGTGGATGAGTGGCATTGTCAATATTACTTTCGCCAATGTAAGGCATATAAATCCCTGATATTCCAAATCTTGAGAGCGTTCCATCTGGTGTTATTTGCCGCCCCCTCAGTCGTCCACCATTTTTAAAGCCATTATTGTAAAGGAAAAAGGAAACATCCCTACGCATATTATTCTCAAAATCATCGGGCTCTTTAAAATCAAAAACGGCTTGGTCAGTGATTTTTTTTCTACTTTCTAAAGCCCAATTTAAAGATTTAAGGTGTTCAAGACCAAGACTAAAAGTATCTAATTGCATGATTTTAAATTTCATTTGTTCATTGAGTGGCTCTCTAATATAATTAAAACCCCATAAAAACATGAACCAAAAGACCATAAAACTGATGAATGAAACCAAGGAAAAAAGTCCATTTTTGAGCCTGATACTGAGGGAGGGGATGCAATCATCTGATGTGGACTTTTTAATAAAAACGGAAATGATAATTTTAATTAAAAAATAAATCACGATTCCGTAGAAAAAATAAATGAGTGGAATAGGCGAGTAGGATAAACTATTATCAAATACCCACCGTATAACAGGGAATAAGCCCCGTGAGTAATAAGTCTCAACAAAAGCGGGTGAATAACTCAAAATTGAGCGCAATACAAGGCTAAAAAGGCATAAAATGACCCATTTCCATTTTACAAGTATAGCTCTGATTGGTATGTTTTTATTTAAAAAATTCATTTTCAAATCTATGAAGTTTAGTATTTTACAAGCGGCTGTTTTAACGCTCATTCTTTTCACTATCACTTTTGGAGTGGCGTGTAAAAAGCCCCAATCATCCCCCAATACAGTTCAATCTGTGAATCCTTTTGATACTACGCAGATGGAATCTCAGGTACTTTCTGAGGCGGATCGCTTAAAATTGGCTTCGGCTTCCGGAAAATCCAATACGGTGATTTCGGAGGATGCATTAGCCAATCGCATTCTTCAATCAACGGATAAATTATATGTGTATTGCTTTTGGAATATGGAAAATGACATGAGCCTTTCGACGATGAAGGCTTTGCAACACGTTTCCAATAATTTTGATACGACTGAATTAAAGATTGTTTTCATCAATTTTAAAGAAATTAAAAGTAAAGAGGAAGTGACTTTATTGATACGTGAAAATCAAATTTCGGACGAAACTTTGCTTTTAGAAAATTCGGATTGGAGCTTTTTTAAAAATAAATTGAAAAAAGAGCTGGAAGATGTGAAAGATTTGCCTATTATTTTGATGGTCAATAAATCCGAGGAAATTTTTCAATTGTACAATAAGCCGATGGATGAAAAAGAGTTGACGGCTTTATTACAACCTTATTTGTAATTTATGCATTGTTTTAAGAGAAAAAAATTATTTTGAAAAATTCTAAATAGGAGTTGAACTTTAGCTAACTTTGCGCTGTTTAAGAGAATATAAAATTTTTATCACATTATAAATCAAATAAGATGGCATTTGAATTCACAGATGTAAATTTTCAGGAGAAAGCAACGAAAGGTATCACAGTGATTGATTTTTGGGCTGAGTGGTGTGGACCTTGCAAAATGATAGGACCTATCGTTGAAGATTTGGCTTTCGAAATGGCTGATCAAGCATTAATTGGTAAAATGGACGTTGATAGCAATCAAGAAATACCATTGAAATATGGTGTTCGTGCAATTCCAACTATCATTATATTGAAAGATGGCGAACTTGTAGACAAGCAAGTGGGTATGACTACTAAAGCGGCTTTGAAAGCTAAAATTGATGCTGCTATTGCTGGTGTTCCTGCTTAGTTCATAAGAAGTTCTTTGGCTATAGCTCAATCCGAGTGATTTTACAGAAATCACTCGGATTTTTTTTTAATGGCTGCCTGCTCACGCAACAGTATTTATTTAAAAACGTTACATTCGAGAGCTGATTCAATCTCAAACCGAATAATTTTAACCGTAAAATTTAAAATATACTGAGGGGGTACATTTTAAATTTTAAATGAATATCACATTTATTTATGATTCTTTTAGATAATTACGAAGTTAAGGATTTATCTAATCTGGAGCTTTTGGCGAAGCAGGTAGTGGAGGGTTTTATCATTGGATTGCATAAATCCCCATTTCATGGTTTTTCAGTGGAATTCGCTGAGCACCGCATCTACAATGCCGGTGAAAGTACCCGGAGCATCGACTGGAAAGTATATGCCCGCACGGATAAAATGTTCTCGAAAAGATACGAGGAGGAGACGAATCTGAGGTGTCAAATTATGTTGGATGTGAGCAGCTCCATGTACTTCCCTGACCCTAAAAATCCAGCTAAAAATAAATTGGGTTTCGCGGTTTTGGCAGCGGCTTCGTTGATGAATTTATTGATGCGGCAGCGGGATGCTTTTGGCTTGAGCATATTTGATTCAACGGTGCATGAACACACCAAAGCCAAGTCGTCAATGACGCAATACCGCTTTTTATTGGGCATTTTGGACAAATATTTAGCCGATATTCAGCCTTTGAATAGAAAAACGATGGCTACGGATGCCATTCATCAAATTGCGGATAGCATTCATAAGCGCAGTTTGGTGTGTATTTTCAGCGATATGTTTGAAGAGGGTGAACAAGCTGAAAATCTGTTTTCAGCGTTACAACATTTGAAATATAATAAGCATGAAGTCGTGCTTTTTCACGTGGTAGATCATTCAAAAGAGTTGGAATTTGAGTATGAAAATCGCCCAACTATTTTTGTGGACATGGAATCGGGTGATAAAATCAGATTACAACCCAACCAAATAAAAAGTTTTTATAAAGA
>JANMYC010000791.1:0-3083 GCA_031381715.1 Saprospiraceae bacterium | reverse complement strand
GGTGATGAGTATGAATAAAACGAATTTGAAAAAATTGGGCTTAAAAGTCGGGTCACCCTTGCAAGTCGAAATGCGCCAAGATACCAGCGAATTTGGTTTGCCAATGCCCGAAGAATTGAGCGAAGTTTTAGAACAAGACACATCGGCAAAAGGCTATTTCGATGCTTTGACAGCAGGTAAAAAACGGTCGTTGATTCATATTGTTAGCGGCGTAAAAAATATAGATAAACGCATAGAGCGCGCCATGATGATTGCTGAAAAGTTAAAAGAAAATAAAGGCATACTTAAAGCAAATGAATTTTGGGGTGGGTGACCCCCTCAGTATTTTCACTGTATATATTTGATAACCGTAAGTTTTTGTTTGATTTATATAAAAAAACGACTATAAATCGTTATACCTTTACGAAACTTTTTGCCACTTTTAAAAAATAAAAATCATGGCTAAATTCAATTTAAAAATCAATGGAAAAATCCAAAAAATAGATGTTGACCCGTCAACACCAATGCTATGGGTATTGCGTGACCATCTCGATATGCCGGGCACAAAATTTGGTTGTGGCATGGCTCAATGCGGTGCTTGCACCGTTCACCTCAACGGTACGGCTACGCGTTCGTGTATGTTACCTGTTTCATCCGTTGGAAAAGCAGAAATTACCACTATCGAAGGTTTATCTGAAAAAGGTGATCATCCTGTGCAAAAAGCATGGCTCGAACATGATGTGGCGCAATGTGGCTACTGTCAATCGGGACAAATTATGAGTGCTGTGTCACTACTCAAAGACAATCCGAATCCAAGTGATGAGGATATTGAGAATTTTATGAGTGGCAATATCTGCCGTTGCGGTACTTATACGCGCATAAAAGCGGCTATTAAAACGGCGGCCGCTAAAAAATAGTTTTTAGTGTGTGGTTTTTAGTGTTTAGATTTTTTAAACATCTTGATTATGTGTTTAAAAAATGCTGAATACTGAGGGGTAACTAAAAGCACCTATTTGTACACATTTAGCAATTTTAATTAAAAAGATTAAAAATGGAAAAGGTTAAAACAATATATAATAGGCGTTCCTTTTTGAAAGCCTCCGCACTTACGGGTGGCGGCTTGATGCTTAATTTTTCTTGGTTGTCGAATCTCAAGTCAGCCGATAAAATGGCTGTACTGAATCTGCCAGAACAATTGAGTGAACTCAATGGATATATTCAAATTACGCCTGATAATATCATTAGAATCTTATGTCCAAATCCAGAATTTGGGCAAAATGTCATGACTTCGCTACCCATGATAACGGCTGAGGAATTAGACGTGGACTGGAAAAACGTGGTGGTAGAAATGGGGCCACATGACAATGCGAAATTAGGACCTCAATTTACAGGAGGTAGTAATTCGGTGAAAATGTATTGGGCAATATTGAGAAAGGCGGGGGCTTCAGCAAGGCAAATGCTCATCGAAGCGGCAGCTCAAACGTGGAGTGTTCCAGCCAGTGAAATCACAACTAAAGCTGGTGTTTTGTCTCATTCAAGCGGAAAATCAGCGAAATATGGCGAAATGGCAACGAAGGCAGCAACCATTGAAGTTCCTAAAGATGTAAAATTGAAAGCACCGAAAGATTTTACGATTGTCAGAAATTCAAAGAAAAATACTGAGGGGTTAAAAGTCGTAACAGGCAAACCGCTTTTTGGTATAGACTATCGCGCAGACGGTATGCTCATCGCCATGATTCAGCATCCACCAGCTTTTGGTATGAAATTAAAATCTTTTGATGCTACGCAAGCACTTAAAATGTCGGGTATTAAAGATGTTTTTAAATTAAAATTATATGAAGACGGTTATGTGCAAGCAAGTTTTGATACCCGTACATTCAACGAAATGGTCGTGATAGTTGGTAATAGCACTTGGGAAGTGATGAATGCCCGCAAAAAAGTGAAATATCAATGGGAACCTATCACCGAAACCAAAGAAACGATTATGGTTTTTAGAGGTGACAAAACAGATGTGACAGTTCCCGCAGGGCTTGAAAGTACAAGTGTTCATCTGGAAAAAATGGCTGAATACGCCAAGAAGCCCGCAAAACAATTGAGAAAAGATGGCGACCCTGAAGCCGCTTTCAAAAATGCGGCACAGATTATCGAACGTACCTATACTGCGCCATTTTTAGCACATAACTGCATGGAGCCGATGAACTTTTTCGCTCATGTAACAGATGAAAAAGCATTATTGGTAGGACCAACACAAGCACCAGGTTGGGTAGAACCCTCCCTTTCAAAGATTTTAAATCTGCCACCAGAAAAAATTGAAATTCAGATGACTCGTATGGGAGGAGGCTTTGGTCGTAGAGCGTATGGTTATTATATGTCAGAAGCGGGTCTTATTTCTAAAAAAGTAAAAGCCCCTATCAAACTCATATATACACGGGAAGACGATATGGCTTACGGCATATATCGTCCCATGTACACCGCTACCTATCGTGCTGCACTTGATGTGGATAAAAAATTGATAGGTTTTCATGTAAAAGGCGGTGGCATTCCAGAACACCCGATTCATGCCAATCGTTTCCCTGCGGGTGCCGTTGATAATTATTTAGCAGAAGGTTGGGAGATTCCGTCCAATATCACAATTGGTGCATTCCGTGCACCCCGTTCTAATTTTAATGCAGCCGCCGAGCAATCTTTCCTTGATGAAGTCGCCGAAGCAATGGGAAAAGACCCAATTGATTTGCGTTTGGAATTGTTGCAACGCGCCAAAACAAGTCCAGTTGGTAAAAACAATGATTATGATGCAGACCGATATGCGGGCGTTTTGAAACTCGTACGTGACAAATCAGATTGGGACAATGCGGGAAATAAGAAGAAAAACAGAGGTGTTGCGGCTTATTTTTGTCATAATTCGTATGCCGCTCACGTCGTTGAAATGACCATTAGAGACGGACAACCGTATGTCGAACAAGTGTTCAGTGCAATGGATTGTGGCGTTGTTATCAATCCTGATGCAGCCAAAAACATGGTCGAAGGTGCTGTTATAGACGGTATCGGAAATGCTTTATATGGAGCCTTAACCCATAAAGACGGGGTTGCTGAACAAAGCAATT
>JANMYC010000008.1:0-8401 GCA_031381715.1 Saprospiraceae bacterium | reverse complement strand
GATAAATTTTAGTCAAGAATTTGATTTCATCTATAATAGATACAATGAATTAAAAGATGAAAATTTGAGTAATAGGATTTTAGATATTAAAAAAATACTTCAAATCACCGTCAAATCAAATGAGTGACAATATGGCTGTACTTGACGCTAAAAAGACATATAGAAACCTTAAAGGAAAAGGGTTTGTTGATTCCCCTAATAAGAGCGACGACCATAAATATCTTGAGTTTTATCAAGATGATAAACTTGTGCTTTATACTAAAATAAGTCATGGTGAAAAAGATTTAGGAGATTTTTTAATTAAACAAATGTCGCATCAATGCAAATTGAGTAAGTCTCAATTTATGGATTTAGCAAATTGCCCATTATCAGAAGAAGCATACATTCAAATTTTAATAGAGAAAGAAATTATATAGTTTAGCACCCACGAATTTACTGAAAGAACCATTCAAACATATCTTTAAATTCTCGGCTCCACATGATTTCATTGTGTTTTCCTTTATCTCTTACAACTACTCGCAGTTGCTCATCCGAAATATTCCGTTTTTTAAAAGTCCAGTAAATATTGTGAAGGGTAGTATCCATGCCTTTCATTTCATTTTTACTGCCTGCTATATAGAATTGACTGCTCAAATTAGAGGTATTCACCAAATCCATCACTTTAGGATTGAACCAAATGGAAGGCGATAAAACGCCTACTTTCCCGAAAACTGAATCGTATTTCAGACCTGCATAAAAGGAAATCAAGCCGCCCATAGAGCTGCCGGCAATGCCCGTATTTTCTTTTTCGGGCAAAGTCCGATAAGTATTGTCCACCAGTGGTTTGAGCGTTTCGATGATGAATTGTAGGTATTTATCGCCCTCTCCGCCATTTTTACCCCGTTTATAGGGCGCATATTCATTCATTCTATCAATTCCACCATTGTCAATACCAACGATGATACATTGTCGTTTTAATGGTTGTTTATGAAGTGTGGCGGGGATTTTCCAATCGCTGGCATAAGCCGTTGAAGGGTCGAAGAGATTTTGACCATCGTGCATGTATAAAACAGGATAGCGTTTAACGCTATCGTCGTAATCTCTGGGCAATAAAACTCGAACGATTCTATCTCGTTTGAGCTGAGGAATATGAACAGTGTGGGTGTGTAGTTTGTACATAATTTTATTTCAATTAAATAGCAAAATTGCTATTACACTTAAATCAGTCGTTTATAATAGTATTTTAAGCGATTTTTACGAATATTTTATCATTAAAAAAATGAATATTGAGCTACAATTATTCATTTTAAAATTCAATAATATGCAATTTAAAACATTGATTTCCATTGCTTTAGTATTCAATATGGCTTTTTTAAAAGCCCAAAGTATCAATAATTACGTCATTGATTTCATTAAGAACAACCCCGAAAGGTCGTCAATAGTTTTCACGCGCAATGATACGACTATGGCAGATGTCCGCTCGGATATGAAATTTCCGTTAGCAAGTACCGTTAAAATTATCATTGCCATCGAATATGCTCAACAAGCCGCAAATGGCACAATTGACCCGGAAGAGGAAATTTCAGTTGCGGATATAGACCGCTTTTATGTCCTCAACACCGATGGCAACGCACACCCCGAATGGAAAGCCGAAATGCAAGAGAAAAACCTTATTCAGAACGGAAAAGTTCGCCTTAAATATATTGCTAAAGGCATGATTCGCTATAGTTCGAATGCCAACACGGAGTATTTAATGGATAAATTGGGTTTTGAAAACATCAATGCCAACTTGAAAAATCTTGATTTACCCAACCACGATAAGTTGTATCCATTCATTTCAGCCCTGTTTTTGACTTCTAACAGCAGAAAAGTAGAGGATAAAAAGTTTTTCAATGATTTAACGAATATGCCGAAGGAAGAGTATACTAAGAAGTGTTTTGAAATCCATGAAAAACTCAAAACGGATATGAATGAGAACATGAAAGCAAAATTTGTGTTTCCAAATATGGCTTTACAACATATTTGGTCGGACAGGTTACCTGCTTCCACGACAAAGGAATATGTGAGTATTATTCAAAAAATCAATAGCCATACTTATTTTGATAAAAAAGTGCACGAGCACCTCGACCCGATTATGGAGTGGCCACTTGAATACAATCCTCAAAATGCAAAATCTTTTGAACATTTGGGTCAAAAAGGAGGCTCTACGGCTTTTATTTTAACGCAAGCCTCGTATGCAACGCTTAAAAATGGAAAGAGAATAGAATCCGCTATCTTTTTCAATAATTTGAAGGAGAGTGAATTTTCAAAGCTTCAAAGCGCTATGAATGAGTTTAATATTCTGTGTATTTCCTCTAAAACGTGCTATGAAGTAGCTAAGATGTTGAAATAAGTTAAAATCGTGGCATTCCGAAGTTTTGGGATGCCACGATTTATACCCCTCTGTATATTAAAGGTAAAATTCTTCCCGAATCGAAATCAATAACTCTTCCACACGCTCATAATCAGGTGCATCTGGCAAATCCGATTTTTCAAATAAAAGGTCGATATTATTGATTTTATCTTCTGCAATTTTTACCAAATCATCATATTCAAAATCACCTTTTCGGATAGTTAAAAGGAAATCTCTATCGTGTCGGCGGACATTAATTTTGCCTTCTTTGGCAATTTCTTCAGCCATGTTCAGAAGGCGGAAAACGTGCATCATATTTTTAGAATCGTAGTTCTTTTCATGGGCGATATTGGTGGCATAACGCGCCTCATTGCGCTCATTGACCCACGACCAATAATCCAAATAATCTTTACAATATTTGGAATAGCCGTCTTTATTAAAAGTCAGAATTGCCGCAGGTTCTATGCCTTTTGGCACTGAACTGAGTGACACTTGATTCGCTTTTTCACTCGACATAATACCTTGAAAATCAATATTTTGTGTGAATTGGCTTTTATGAAAAAGAGCAAAAGTGTCCTTAAAATGATTGATAGCCACTAAGCCGCAATCCTCTTGTTGCCAACCTTTTTTTTCTAAAAATGTATTGACGGAAGTAGAACCATAATTGACGATGACATAGCAAAATTCAAGGATAGATTTGCGCTGTTCTTCCATCGGATTCACTATTTTTTTATTCAATCCACGCGCCTTTTTTATCTGTGAAAAAGCATATTGAGCGAAGGTGTTTTTACATAATTTGGAGATAAAAAACTCAGGTTTGAGCCTCAATACTGAGGGGTGTCGGTACAAAATACAATCTTCGGGCGAAGCCAATAATTCAAGAATATTGGGGTTGTTTTTTAATAAAAGTTCAATAAAACGCTTGATTTCATAGTAAACCACATCGTTTTTATCATCGCTCACTTGCTCCGTATAATCCAAGCCATAAAACTCTATTTTCGGTAAAATAAAAACGCCTTTCATATCCGTATCCGAATGTGCCATATTAGTGCCATAAGCTTTGCTGCCGCTGATGCATTTTAAAAGAAAATACTGAGGGGTGTTATTGAGTTCTTGAAAAGTCATCTAATTTCTAATTCTATTTATCAAATTCCTAAATTTATATTTTATTTTGTGCCAAAACGGGTACCTAATTATAATTACATCACCCATCAAAGTACCGCCATCCAATTCAATAATAATTTGCAGGCTCGAATTATCCGGTTTTAATTCAATTTCTTGAGAGCTGTAGCCAATAAGTGATACAAATAGGATTGTTTTATTGTTTTTGTCCTGCTTAGGTATTATTAATTCAAATTTACCATCAAGGTCAGTAATTGTACTAATTTGAGTGCCTTCTATTTGGATATTTCCACCAACCAAAGGTTCTTGCATTCCTTTGTCAAGTAAAATACCTCTAATTATGATTTCATCTTTGATAATAGAATCCGTTGGATTAGACTTGACTGTTATTAATGTTTCATCTTTTTTATTCAATTGTTCAATATGCGTTTTCAAAAAGGGCTTAGCGTGAATATGATTTTGAAAACCTAAAAATGAAGCCAAAGTCAAGGAAAAGAATGTTTTTGTATATCTGATATTGTACGTATTGGGTGTTTTTAAAACTCTATTAATTTGTTTTTCATTAAAACGACCACATATATTGGCGTTTTTAGTATTGATAACTTTCAATATTTCATTATCCGAGAGGATAGTGAAATCAATAACGCATTTTTGGCAGGTTGCGCAAAATCTTGCTTTTTCAAGCTCCTGCATGGCATCCCAATTTTCAGAGCATGGTTTGGGGATGGTTATCATTTTTTTCATCACTTATTGTTTTAGGTTTTTAAATAATTTTAGGCAAAAATTCTATCCTCATTTTATTAAAGCCTAAATATTCCAAAACGTGAGATTTTAAGGTATTTTTATTAAAAAAAATTGTTGGTTTAGCGACGTTTCACCAAACCAACAACCAATAACTAACAACCAACAACTATCAAACCGTATGTTCCGCCTGAAAAACCATACTTCTAAACAATTTATCCAAATCTCCTGTATCACCTTTGTAGGCTTCTAAATCTTGAGCGGCTTCTTCGCATTTCAATAGATTTGTCCAAATAAATTCATTCAGCGGGTGAATGGTTTCCACACGGTATTTTTCGTCGGCTTCTGCTTTGATAGCGAGCATTTTATCGACAGTTGCATTCAATTCAGTAGGTAATAATGCCCGAAGTTTTCCGAATTCCATTGGCGGTGCTTCATGCTTTTGAGCAATCCACATGGCGGCTAAAATTGGGCGAAGGGCATAAAAATACTTTTTTAAACGGACGGTATGCCCTTGTAATTCCTTCTCGTAGCAAGAGCGCGTCATGCTTGTGTAATGGTGTAAACCTGCTCGGAGCGAAAAATACTGAGGGGTCATAGACCTAAGCGATTGATAAAAAGCCTCATCTTTGCGATACACCAAAGGCGATTGCAACCACTCAAAAAGGGCTGCATTCGATGAGCGATAAAGCCTTAAAACCTTTCTTAAATCCCAACCATTTATATCCAATAAGTCATTTATATCCATCTCAATGACGTCGCGGCGGTCATCTATGCTCAAATAAAAATCCATATTGTGGACATAGATAAAGCGGACATCATAATCGCTATCCGGGGATTCAAAACCCCAAGCGCGGCTTCCTGATTCACAAGCGTAGAGAATCCGAACGTCAAATTCGTTTTCAATCTCGATGAGTTTGTTTTTTATGATATTATCCATAATGAATTGTTTGTGAAACAAATGTATTAAAAATAAACATACCTCTCAGTTCCGAGAATCGGAATTAACATTTTTTTTCAAAAAATGAGCCTAATATTTTAATAAAGCCTATTTTACCGAACTTTTGTATAATTATGGTAGTTTTAATAGTACAAAATTTTTTCATTTTCATTAAAAACAATAAAATAACAGACCATTATGAGGGCATACACAACTGTTACAGAAGCTGTCAATGATTTGGTAAGGAGGGGTTATTCAGAGGATTTTAACTTATCAAAAAGCCATAGTTCCTTGCATTGTAAACGCTTGGATTTGCTGATTGCGGCTAATGAATTTGTGGTCGATGAAGTTTATCGTTTTGATGGACAAACTGACCCGGGCGACGAAATGATTGTGTATGCCATCTCATCAGAGCATAAAGAAATTAAAGGTATCCTAACTGAAGCCTACGGCACTTATGCTGATAATTTGGATGATGAATTATTGCATAAATTGACGATTCATTAGTGTTTTGGTGCGTGGTTGTTGGTGCTTAGTACACACAGTATGTAACCAAGCACCAAGCACCAACAACCAAGCACTATTTATAAAAAGGTAATTTCACTACTTTAGCCGCTAATTTTTTACCGCCACTAAAAGCAATAAAAACCTCTGACCCCTCAGTATGCAAGCCTTTTTTAACGTATCCTAAGCCAATCGGCTTATCCAGTGTAGGAGAAGACGTGCCTGATGTGACCACACCTATTTCATTGCCAGAAGCATCTTCGATGATATAACCATGACGTGGAACGCGGCGATCAGTTAATTCAAATCCGACTAATTTGCGCTTGACCCCCTCAGTAATTTGACTTTTAAAAGCATCGCAGCTGATAAAATTACCTTTCTTAGTCTTAGTAATCCAACCCAAACCTGCTTCGATGGGTGAAGTGGTATCGTCAATATCATTACCATATAAGCAATAACCCATTTCCAAGCGCAATGTATCACGTGCGCCTAAGCCGATGGGTTGAATATCGAATTCTTTACCCGCTTCAAAGAGGGCATCCCATAATTTAGGTGTTTGGCTTGAGGTACAGTACAGTTCAAAACCGCCCGCCCCTGTGTAACCCGTGGCAGAAATCACGACATTTTCAATGCCAGATACTACCCCTTTTGTGAAATGATAGTAAGGAATAGTGCTCAAATCGGTGTCAGTTAGCTTTTGAATGACTTTGATGGCATTTGGACCCTGCACCGCCAATAAGCCAGTATGCTCTGAAATGTTGATTATGCGCACTTCAAAATATTGGGCATATTTAGAAACCCAGTTCCAGTCTTTTTCAATATTGGAAGCATTGACGACGAGCATAAAAGCTTGTTCGCCCTCACTGCAATTATCTTCGCTCAATCTGTAAACCAGCAAATCATCCACGATGCCCCCCTCAGTATTGGGAAAGCAAGAGTATTGTGCTTGACCGATTTCGAGCTTTGACGCATCATTGGAAGTCACTTTTTGAACTAAATCGAGGGCTTGTTTGCCTCTAACGATAAATTCTCCCATGTGCGAGACGTCAAAAACGCCCACATTGGTTCTCACACAAGCGTGTTCTTCTTTGATGCCCGTGTAAGAAATGGGCATATTATATCCCGCAAAAGAAGCCATTTTTGCACCTAATGCGACGTGTTTATCGGTAATGGGGGTATTCAGTACTTGGTTAGATTCATTCATAATATTGATTGGAATTTGACACAGTAATTTGTAAATGAAAACGGTGCGAATTTATATTATTTTGGGATAAAATAATGTGTCGGGTAAGGAGTTTTGATATTTTTAAAAAAATAAGTGTTGGAATAGCCGACAGCCAGACCAACACTTATTTGAATATTCTAATATTCTCTTTAAAACTTACTCCCCAATTCCTCCTCTTCGGTCACACCATTGACGTATTTTTCCATGCCGAGGACATTGCCTTCCTCGTCATATAGAATCCAAAGACCGTGTTTCACGGAACATAAGCCCTTTGTCCATATTTCTTCCCAATCATTGGTGTCATTTTCTTTATAACGCCCTTTGAGTTTCATTTTGCCGTTTTTATGGTACTCAGTCCAAGCACCAATTTGGCAATCACCGTATTGAACACCTTCTTTGGTGAGGCGACCATCTTTTTCATAAGTTTGTAAAAAGCAGGGTTTGCACCTATCCACATTCGTCCAATAATGGTCGAACGTTTCGTAGGTTTTTTTATCTACTTCTTTTCTATCTACCCAATAGGTCGTGCGCCCATGCCAGGTTTCGACTTCTAATTCTACGTCATAGAATTTTAAAGTATCGAGTTTTTTGTAAATGGATCTATTGGTTTCAAACTGAGCATACCCCCTCAGTATAGAGCATAAAATGAAAGCAATTACGAGTAAATTTAGTCTCATGTCAGTGGTGTTCAATCGTTTTTTGAAAATAGATTTTAATCTTAACGATATAGGGATATCTAGGTTATTGGTTGCTGGTATTAGTTGTTGGTTAAACACCAGCAACAACTAATAACCAGCAACCAACAACCAATAAAACGGGGCTTTATGCTAAAAAATTCCATTCAAAAAATTTTTAACATAAGCGCTTAAAAAAGGGGGAAGAAAGGGAGGAAATTCTAACCTAAATTAAGAGACTTCAATTTAGGAGCTTTTATCCATGTTGTCAATACCACAAAAAGGGTCATTGTGCCTCCAAACACCACAGATGGCACTAATCCCATAAATTTTGCCGCCAAACCTGACTCAAATGCACCCAATTCGTTGGATGAACCGATAAAAAGACTGTTCACAGAGGATACTCTGCCGCGCATTTCGTTGGGTGTGAAAAGCTGAATAATGGTACCTCTGATGACCATGCTCACATTGTCAAAGAAGCCAGTACCTGCCAACATGATGAGCGAAAACCAGTAATTGCGCGATAAAGCAAAAAGTATGGTGCAGACCCCAAAACCTGCTACGGAGATGAGAAGTATTTTACCAGAGTTTTTAACAGGCGGATTATACACCAAATAAATAGCCATTATCAAAGCGCCAACGGCGGGAGCGGCACGCATGATACCCAAACCTTCGGGACCCATTGCTAAAATATCTTTTGCAAACGCGGGCAACATGGCTACTGCTCCACCAAACAAAACGGCGAACATATCCAGTGCCAGTGATGCTAATATTACTTGGTTTTTAAATACAAAATCAGTCCCCGTTTTTACGCTGTCAAAAAA
>JANMYC010000723.1:0-2803 GCA_031381715.1 Saprospiraceae bacterium | reverse complement strand
ATAAAAACCACAATTATCAGCTATTAAATTAGCATTGATACTTTCTCCTGGCATCGGTATTATTTTTCCGTTAACATATTCATGACGAAGTTCTGAGTATTTTTCTAACTCGAAATACTCCTCTACGCTATATTGTCTATTTTCTGCTAAAATTGTCATGCTGGATTGTTTTAATAAGCAAAAATAGGTATTTATTCTTAAAAAACAAAAGGGGTTGAATACTTGACTAACAAGCATTCAACTCCCCTTGTTATGGATTATAAATATTTAGGCAATCGTCATAAGATTACTTTTAATAATACCACTTTTCACTAAATACTCAGCAATTTGTACAGCATTAGTAGCGGCACCTTTGCGGAGATTATCGGCAACAACCCATAGGTTGAGCGTTTTATCCTGAGACTCATCGCGGCGGATGCGACCCACAAAAACTTCATCGCGGTTATGGGCATCTTTAGGCATCGGGTATTTGAAGTTTTGAACATCATCTACTACAATGACCCCCTCAGTATTTTCAAGGATTTTACGCACTTCCGCCAAATCATATTCATTTTCAAATTCAATATTTACGGCTTCTGAATGACCGCCTATTACAGGGATGCGCACAGTGGTAGCCGTTACTCGGATAGAATCATCACCCATGATTTTCTTGGTTTCAAGCACCATTTTCATTTCCTCTTTGGTGTATCCATTTTCAAGGAAAACATCAATGTGAGGAATGACATTGAGGTCAATGGGGTGTTTATATGCCATTTCACCGTCAAAAATGCCCTTGCGTTCGTTCATTAATTGAGTGACAGCTTTTACGCCCGTGCCCGTTACGGATTGGTAGGTAGAAACGACCACGCGTTTTATCTTATATTTATCGTGCAATGGCTTCATCACCACCACCATCTGGATAGTAGAACAGTTTGGATTAGCGATGATTTTATCGGCAGCTGTTAAGGTATCGGCATTCACTTCTGGTACAACCAGTTTCTTCGTCGGATCCATCCGCCAAGCAGAAGAGTTATCAATCACCGTAGTACCCACTGCTGCAAATTGAGGTGCAAACTCCGTAGATGTGCTGCCACCTGCTGAAAAAATAGCAATCTCTGGGCGTTGAGCGATGGCATCTGCCATACTCACCACTTTGAATGCTTTACCCTTAAAAATCACCTCTTTACCTACGCTTCTTTCGGAAGCAACAGGCAACAATTCTGTCAATGGGAAATTGCGTTCTTCAAGAACTTTTAACATTGCTGTGCCTACCAAACCCGTAGCACCAACCACTGCAACTTTCATTTTTTTCTTAGTTTTTATATAAAATGATAAAAAATTGGTAAATTGGCTGCAAAGATATTACTTTTTCAGATTCTTAAATAGATATTGGAAAATAGATTTTTAAAATCAATCGTAAATACTTAGTCAGATAGTCGCCTACGCTCCATTTAGCCACTGATGTTACAGATATTGACTGATTTACACTGATTTTTAAAAAAATACGTATGGATCAGTCTAAAATCAGTCGATTTCAGTGTAATCAGTGGCTAAACGGAGCGTAGGCGACTGCGCAGCTAAGCAATTAAAATCACTTTTTATTTAAAATGCTCAAATACACATTTCACCGGTTTTTACCCGCATTTTACTTTTTAAAGGGGCTTTTTTTTATGCCTATACTGTCCATTGGACTCCTTGCGGAGAGGGGGTATGCCCAAACGGATATTGCTGTACCCTACGATATTATTATCAATGAAATGATGCCCGACCCTGCACCACAGGTGAGCTTGCCTAATTCAGAATTCATTGAATTATATAATCGCTCTGCGAAAACGATTAGTCTTTTGGGTTTTAAAATCTATAACGGCACTGTAAGTACGGAGTTACCTAATTTTATTTTGAAGTCTAAAGCACACGTTATTATATATACCCGCAAATCTGGGATTGATTTCGGCATTTATGGTGATACTTTGCCCGTTTCGAAATTGGTGACTTTGAGCAACCCGAATGATACTTTTTATTTAAAATCGAATAATAATGTCATTATTGATGCGGCTTTTTATGATTTATCTTTTTATCAAAATTCTAAAAAGTCGGATGGTGGTTGGTCTTTGGAGCGCATCAAAATTGGTTCGCCTTGCTCGACTGAAAATTGGATTGCTTCAAACGACCTCAAAGGAGGAACGCCTGGGCAACGAAATTCGGTTGCGACGGAAGTGATGGATAAAACGCCACCTCAGATATTGAATGCGTATGTGAAAGATGAAAAAACACTGGTTTTGAGGTTTGATAAAGCCATGAATCGGGACTTATTGAAGTCATCCGCGCAATATCAATTGATTCCCGAGGCTTTAAGTTTTAAAATATCGAGTTCGAATGTGTCAGAACCTTTTTTCAACAACACTCAAATTTCACTCAATCAGCCCTTACAAAAAGGGGTTAAATACAATTTGGTCATTAAAAATACTTTAACGGATTGCTTGAATAATGCCCTGAGTAAAAATGATACGATACCGATACAATTACCTGAAAAACCAGTAGTGAACGATTTGATTATCAATGAGTTATTGTTTAATCCAGAAGTGGGCGGCTCACGTTTCATCGAGATTTATAATCGTTCTGAAAAAGTGATAGATTTAATAAACATAAAAATTGCAGATTTGAAAAAACAAGATGTCAAAACTATTACGTCCAATTTTATGCTTTTTCCTAAAAAATACGTGGTTTTGACGGAGTATCCGCTGTATATTCAATTGCGCTACAAGGTTAAAGATTTAAAAAAATCTTTTATTAAAAATAGCTTACCAACTTGGAATGACTCCGA
>JANMYC010000663.1:0-1987 GCA_031381715.1 Saprospiraceae bacterium | reverse complement strand
TGGATTTTTCACTACTGTGATAGTCCCAAGACCTCAAAATACTGAGGGGGTCTTTTAATTTATTATAAAGCGTATCAGTAGGAGGTAATTTTTCAAAAGCCTTAATTAAAGCAGGTATTAAAACTTCAAAAGCGGCTAAATTGGTATCATATCCCGCTTTTATAACTTTATCAATCGTGTATTTATTTTCTCTTGAAAGCACTTTTACGGCGTTGATACCTCTAAAGTTTTCACCGTCTGGTGCCATATATTTTGGAAAATTGGCTTTTAATGGACTATTTTCACCCGCAGCTGTGTAAGGCGTGGAATTGCAATTTTGTAACCAACCATTTTTAGGATTGTAGATATGAACGGATTCCTCAATTGGATGCAAACCCTTCCATTCGGTAGCGGCAATGCTTCCGTCAACCGGCTTTGTCCAATCAATTTTATTATCTCTTTTGGGTAAAAAATTGCCATGCCAGTAGGCAATGTTGCCTTCAGCGTCGGCATAAACAGTATTATTTGAGGTGTTGGCTAATAAACCCATTGTTTTTTTATAGTCCTCAAAACCTTTCGCTTTGGTGCGCTCCCAACTTTGAATCAAGCCGACCATTGAACGATTATTGGCTTTCATACTCAAATATTGACCTTTTCGCTTTGCCATAATAGGTCCATGTGGCGTGTACATCGCATTAAAATTACGGGTAACGAGTTTTCCATCTTTTTTAAAACGGAGAGTGATTCTCTTCTCTTTTACGGGTTTTTGCTTCTTTTCATAGGTATAAAACCATTTATTATTTTGTTGATTGAGTTTTTCAATATACGTATCAGCAATATCTGTATAACTCGATGTGTGTATCCAACCGCAGCGCTCATTGAAGCCTTGATAGATGAAAAATTGACCCCAAGTGACTGCACCATACACATTCAAGCCTTCTTCACTGACCATGTGTACCTCTGGGCGAAAGTAAAAAGTGACGTGTGGATTGATATATAAAATGGATTTTCCCGATTCTGTAACTGAAGGAGCGAAAGCAAAACCATTTGAGCCTGTTAAAATGCCCTCATTATCTTTAGGCTGTACTGAACCAGTGGATTTTGAACCAGTAAACATACTTTCTAAATCCTTGGTGGTAATGTCAGCGGTATTGATTGCCCCAATGCTTCCGTCCGTCCATAAAAGTGGAAACCACGGCTCGAAACGGGTCAAAAGGGCTGGTTTTACTGAGGGGTGTTTGTAGAGATAATAATTGACGGCATCAGCGTAAGCGTTCATGAGTTTTTTGAGCCATTCAGGCGCTTTATTATAATCGGCTTTGGCATCATCAGCATCAATAATCATGCGAATGAGCAGGTCGTCGTAGAGAGATGACGCACCATTGACTTCGGCTAATCTGCCTAATTTTTCAATATAATTCATCTCTACACGCTTAAAATCGTCTTCACATTGGGCATAAAGGAGCCCAAAAACGGCGTCAGCATCCGTTTTACCGTAAATATGAGGGATACCCCAATTGTCTCTAATAATGGTGACTTGCTTCGCTTGAGTTTCCCAACGGCTGATTTCAGTTGGCGTAGAAGGTTGAGCAAAAAGTGAAAAAGGGATGATTAAAAAGAGCAAGATTTTTTTCATAACTGTTTGGCTGTATTTGGAAATTTGATTTGATGATGCATTTTCTACTGATACAACAAAGAAAGTCAATTTTAAAAAAACGACCAACTGTTAAACAAAAGAATGTGGTTTTTAAATTTTTATCTTTGCTTTTAAAAAAAATAAACATGCAGAAATACGATATCATTATCATTGGCGGAGGACCTATAGGCTTGGCTTGTGCTTTAGAGGCTCAAAATGCGGGTTTGACTTATTTGATTATTGAAAAGGGGGCTTTGGTCAATTCGCTTTATAATTATTGATGCTGATGATGCCAAAGCCGATTATAATAAAGCGCCTGAATGGCTCAAAAAACTCATGAACGCTTACGCTGATGCCGTCAATTATTATCTC
>JANMYC010000656.1:0-2471 GCA_031381715.1 Saprospiraceae bacterium | reverse complement strand
TTAAAAACGGGTTGCCAATGGCGTGAACTACCCACTAAAGAATTTTTTAGTGAGACAATTTTATCATGGAATAGCATATTTTATCACTCCAATAAGTGGTCAAAAGCCGATTGTTGGCAAACCATTTGGCTTAATTTACTTAAAAATAATCACGCTTTTTTAGATTTATCAAGTGTACAATTAGATGGCAGCCACACACCCGCTAAGAATGGTGGCAATGCTGTGGGGTATCAAGGTCGTAAAGCGAGTAATACCACTAATTCCTTATTTATGGCTGATAATCAAGGTGTTATGCTTATAATGTCCACACCTCAAGAAGGTCAGCATCATGATTTATACGAAATCAAATCTCTTTTTGAAGAAATGTGTCAACTTTTAAAAGAAGCAGGGATTGACGTAGAGGGCTTATTTCTAAACGCTGACCCTGGATTTGATAGCGAAGGTTTTAAACAGGCATGCGAAGCGATGGATATCATTCCTAATATTAAACCCAATCCACGCAATTCATCACCAAAAGATAGAGAGCCATATGAAAGTGGCACTCATATATTTGATGAATTATTATATAAAGATAGATCTGTCATTGAACACGCAAATGCTTGGATTGATGCCTTCAAAGCACTACTAATAAGGTTTGAATTCTCTGTCAGAAATTGGAAAGCATTACATTTTATGGCTTTTATTGTCATTTTTACAAGAAAAATTAGTAAAAAATTAAAAGTTTAAACAGCTTCAGAATTATAGAATAAACGTTCCTTTCTACGATAATTTTTTGTGATGCCAAAAGACAGAAGTAATATTTTTTTGTCTCAACATCTGTTCAGATAATAAATAACAAGCCCCCTCAGTATAGAAGGAGCTTGTTTTTGAGACGGTATTAGTAATTCTGTCTCACAGTGAAGCTAGATATTAGTTGTAATAAACTATTACAACTAATATCCAATTTATTATGCTTTGATTTCTTTTGAGTAGTATTTATCTCTCAACCAAAAAGCGACATTCACTAAAGCAATCAAAGCAGGAACTTCTACTAACGGACCGATAACACCTACAAACGCTTGTCCTGAATTTATACCAAAAACACCAATTGCAACGGCTATCGCTAATTCAAAATTATTACCTGCTGCCGTAAAAGCAATAGAAGTGCTTTTAGAATAGTCTGCACCTACGGCTTTGCCTCCAAAGAAACTCACTAAAAACATGATAGCAAAATAAATCACTAAAGGAATAGCAATGCGTACCACGTCTAAAGGAATTTGAACAATAAGTTGCCCTTTCAAGCTAAACATAATGACAATGGTAAAAAGTAGAGCAATCAATGTAATAGGTGAAATAAACGGTATAAATTTATTTTGAAACCATTCTAAGCCTTTTGCTTTAATCAAAGCATAACGACTAATAACTCCTGCGGCGAAGGGTATACCAAGATAAATTGCGACACTTTCAGCAATTTGACCTATTGTAATATCCACTGCCAAACCTTTAAAACCAAATATAGGCGGCAATACTGTGATAAAAACATTGGCATAAACGCTGAAAAACAAAACTTGAAAAATACTATTCAAGGCTACCAATCCTGCCGCATATTCTCTGTTTCCTTCTGCTAATTCATTCCAAACAATAACCATTGCAATACAACGGGCTAAACCGATAAGTATAACCCCTGTCATATATTCGGGACGGTCGGGCAAAAAGATAATAGCCAAAAAGAACATTAAAATAGGTGCTATGACCCAATTAAGAAGCAGTGATACCCCAAGTATTTTTGTATTTCTGAAAACCTCTCCTAAACTCTCATAGCGTACCTTTGCTAATGGTGGGTACATCATTAGAATTAGCCCAATAGCCAATGGAATATTGGTTGTTCCGCTTGAATAAGAGTTTATTGAATCAGCAAGAGAAGGGACAAAATAACCTAATGCTACGCCGATTGCCATTGCTAAGAATATCCAAAGGGTCAAGTATTGGTCTAAAAAACTCAATTTTTTGCGCTCTGCTGCGGGCGCACAATTATTAGCTGACATAGGTTTCTTTTAAATGTTCAAGAATAAAGTTTTTGCAATAGTCTTTTATCACATTTCTGACTTCTTCAAATTGCAGCATAATTTCGGCTTCCGTACCCGTTGCTTTTGCAGGGTCGGGGAAATTGTGATGAAATTTCTGTGCTTTTGTGGGAAAGAAAGGGCAGCGTTCTTTGGCATTATCGCAAACAGTAATCACAAAATCAAAATCTACATCTAAGTATTCATTGATATTGTTTGACGTGTGGTGTGAAATATCAATTCCATCTGCTTGCATAGTCGCTATGGCACGAGGATTTACACCATGTGTTTCTACCCCTGCGCTATATACTTTCACCTTCCTACCATCGGTAAGATGCTCTAAATAATCATGTGCAATTTGGCTAAGATAACTATTATCTGTGCATAAAACGAGGATGTTTTTCATAAACGAGATTTTTTTATTGTTTT
>JANMYC010000633.1:0-3699 GCA_031381715.1 Saprospiraceae bacterium | reverse complement strand
GATTGGACAACGGCGTTTAAACAGACCCTCCCGTTCGCCGTTTCCACTATTTTATTCCTTTTACTGAGGGGGGCAATAATTGGTAACCAATTCACGGGACAGCAAAATGAATTGATGAATAATCCTTATATCAAAATCGTCAATGGGCAATATATTCCTTTTGATTTCAGTGAAAAATTAGCCACAATCATCTACACACTCGGAAAATACATTCAACTTCTTATCGTCCCGTACCCACTCACCCACGATTATTATCCCCGCCATATCGAGATTATGACAATGGGTAATTGGCAAGTATTGCTCAGCATCGGCGTTTATATCGCCATTATTGCCCTAATACTGAGGGGGTGGCAACGCAAGGATTTAGTCAGCTTTGGCTTGGCTTTTTTCCTTATTACATTGTCCATTGTTTCCAATTTGATTTTTCCCGTAGGTACGAATATGGCCGAGCGTTTTATGTTTATGCCGTCTTTAGGGTTTTGTATAATCCTCGCGGCACTTTTAATAAAATATTTAAAAACAAAAGCTGTGATAGCCGCTTTAGCGATTTCAGCCCTGTTTGGCATTAAAACGTTCACCCGTAATTTTGATTGGAAAGATAATTACACCATTTTCACAACGGATGTAAACATTTCACAAAATTCAGCCAAATTGCAATGTTCTGCTGGGGGCACTATGATAGAACACGCCGCCAAAGAGACTGACCCAATACGTAAAAAAGCAGAAATGAATGAAGCCATTGCGCATCTACGCCGCTCATTAGAGATTCATCCGCAATTCAAAAATCCTTATTTATTACTTGGAAACGCTTATATTTATTTAGAAAACTTTGAGCAAGCCATTGTAGAATATCAAAATGCTTTAAAATTAGACCCACAATTCAAGGACGTGATGTCCAATATTTCACTTGCCTATCGTGAAAGCGGAAAAATATATGGTCAGCAAAAAAATGATTTGGTAAAAGCCGTTGACTACCTCTCAAAAGCGGTGCAATACAACCCTCAGGATGGGCAAGCATGGGCATATTTAGGCACTTGCTACGGCATCAGCGGTCAAACACCAAAAGCTATTGAAGCCTTTGAAAAAGCGCTATCCATCAGATTTGACCCAAGCGACGCTAATAATCTCAGTGTAGCTTATCGTGTTACGGGCAATATGGCAAAAGCTGAGGAATGGGCGGTGAAAGCAAAAGCGAAATAAAATTACTGTTTTTGGCAATCCGTGCCACCGCTTTGGAGCCTGTGCGTTACACACATCTTTTAAAAATACTGTACTGACCTCGTTAGAGGTCAAAGAATTGTAGTAAAAATACCCGCAAGGAAGCTATCGACCTCGTTAGAGGTCGTACTATTTGCTTTGTACGACCTCTAACGAGGTCGAAAAATGCTGTTTTATTTTACTTCCTACAATTCTTCGACCTCCAAAGAGGTCATTTTAATCAAAAAAGATGTGTGTAACGCACAGGCTTTGGAACGGTGGCACGGTTATATATCCGATTTTCTTCTTCGCTTTTCACTTTTTCACTACCTTTGCCGCCTAAAATACTGAGGGGATGAAAAACAATAGAGTTTTATTAGAATTGGTGTGGTGGTTAGTGACATTGGTCATTTTAACGGTTATAATGTTTCCTATTTGGCGCAATTTTCCTGATTTTAGATTCGGAATTACCAATTGCGCTTTTATAATCTGCTTTATCACTTTTACACGCTACGCTTTTTTACTCAAATACACTTTTTTAGCAAATTGGGAAAAGGGGAAAATCGGCTTTGTGCTCTGTGCCTTTGCCATCGCGGGCATCTTATTGGTACAAATGCAAGATTTTAATGTCTGGTTTGACAACGGCGACCCCGATGTTTTATTAAAAACGGTAAAAAAGGAAAGTCTCCGCCCATCTCTTTTGGAATACATCAAAACCGAATTTATTCTTTTTGCAGTAGCCAGTGCTATTTCCGCTTTCCTATTAGCAGGCAGGCTAATGTTTTCGATTTGGCGTTTGAGGAATAGGGATAAAGTTTAAACTTAGTTGACAGTGAGCAGTGGTTAGTAGTCAAGCCACAATCTAACAAAAATGAAAATATAAAAATCTATAACAATATGTCCGTAGTAAAAGATTTTAATGATTATCGCCAAAAGATGAATGACCGCATCTTGGCACATGATAATAGAGTAATCAAACGCTTTTGGAGCCTTGACCACCAAACTTACGACGATGGTGCATTGGATAAAAAAACCAAAGAATTATTGGGATTAGTAGCTTCGATGGTGCTTCGTTGCGATGATTGCATCAAGTATCATTTAGGCACTTGTTTCGAGTTGGGCATCAATAAAACCGAAGTTTTTGAGGTCTTCGCCATTGCCAATTTAGTCGGTGGTTCTATTTGCATTCCACACACGCGCCGTGCTTTGGAATATTGGGAAACCTTGGAAGAAGAAAGTAAATAGTTGTTGGTTATTGGTTATTGCTTAGTGCTTGGTAGCTAAGCACTAAAGTCAACATAAAACAAAAAATACTGCGGGGGTGAATATCCTAAAAACTTTTAAAAGTAAAATATCTGAAATCGTTGTTCTGATGCTATCAGCAGCGATTTTCTTCTATAAATTCGGTTGGCGGCTCTTGGATGTGACCGATATCAATTGGCTTTTCAATATCGGATTCGATAACCCTACGGAATTTATCTCGTGGGAATATTATCGGTGGTCGCCGTGGTCATTTCCAGTGGTCGGTACCATGTCAGGTTACGATTATCCAACAGTCACAGGGGTAGGTTTGACGGGTGCCATTCCGCTTTTTGCCATACCACTTAAAACCCTCTCACCCGTACTTCCTCAGATATTTCAACACTTCGGCTGGTGGCTTTTTATTTGCTACCTTTTACAAGGTTTGATGGGTTTTAAATTATTAAAAACGCTGATAAAAAAACAGGAAAACGTAGATTTAAAAGCCATTTTAGGCGCTTTATTTTTCGTCATGGCACCGCCTTTGCTTTTTCGCCCTACGCATATGAACCTATCGGCTCATTTTCTTATTTTAGCCTCATTATACCTTTATTATCAAGACAATACAAGTAAAAATAAATTCATATACAATCTTATTCTCGTAGCCTGTACAGCCTTAATTCATCAGTATTTATCGGTCATGATTTTGGGTTTATCCTTCGCCATGAGCAATGATTTATGGCAGCGAAAAAAGTTGAGTTTTATACAATTAATCGGTTTTAATTTAGCCAATTTAGCCCTTGTTTTATTCCTTTTTTATATAGTCGGAAATTTCAATATCCCCAATGATGTAACCCAATCCGTAGGCTTTGGCAACTTCTCGGCGAACTTGAATACTTTTTTCAATTCCATGAATTTCACTCAGATTTTACCCAGCTTGAAAACATCTTCAGAGGGGCAATATGAGGGTTTTGCATATTTGGGCATGGGCGTTTTTACGATCTTAACTATATATATTTTAAGCTTTTTTTTAAATAAAATAGGCATATTAAAAACCAATCCGACCTTAACATCAATAGGCGAAATGCCTTTAAAATACCCCATCTGGTCAATCAGTATTTTGTTTTTTATCTTTTCATTGAGTACTACCATTGGATTCAATGAAAAAGTTTTGCACCAGTATATCGCAGGACCCATGTTCAAAATATTTGCTAATTCGCTACGGGCATCAGGGCGTTTTGTATGGGTTCTGTACTATTTAAT
>JANMYC010000614.1:0-7035 GCA_031381715.1 Saprospiraceae bacterium | reverse complement strand
CACAGTGGTGTGCATGTAACGCAGCGGCAGTGAAATAAGGGCAGATACAACACCCCCGTTGGAATACGCAAAAGCATCGGTATCAGTTCCCGTAGTGCGACTGGCTGCCTGGCGTTGGAATGGTATTTCTTTTTCGGTGGCAGTATCGATAATGAGGTCTAAAAACTTATTGTGTACTGAGGGGGCATAGCTGAGACTTGGACCCTTGCCACATTTTATATCACCTTGCGTTTTAGCATTCATTAATGGTGTGCCCGTGTCGTGGCAAACGTCAGTAATCAACGCTACATGGGGTTTTATGGTGTTAGCTATCATCTCAGCACCTCTTAAACCTACCTCTTCTTGAACGGCGTTGACGATATAAAGCGAATAAGGCAGTTCTATTTTATTTTCTTTTAAAAGGCGCGCTACCTCCGCAATGCAAAAACCACCGATGCGATTATCCAATGCACGACCACAATAAAAGTTGTTATTGAGCTGAATTAATTCATCTTCGTAAGTAATGACGCAACCCACGTGAATGCCCATTGAGGTCACTTCTTCCTTGTTTTTAGCGCCAGTATCGATGAAAATATTGGATATTTCGGGTATTATATTGGCATCTTTACCCGTTCTGACGTGGATAGCAGGCCAGCCAAAAACACCTTTCACGATGCCTTTTTTGGTATGAATATTCACGCGCTTGGATGGGGCAATGATTTGGTCAGAGCCACCATTACGGATAACGTGTATGAAACCATCATCACTGATATAGTTCACAAACCACGAAATTTCGTCAGCATGACCCTCAATCACCACGCGATAAGGTTTGCCGGGGTTGATCACAGCGTAGGCAGTTCCATAATTATCGAGGTGCCACTCATCAATGAATGGTCGAATATAGTCAAGCCAAAGTTTTTGACCCGGTGCTTCAAATCCTGTTGGTGAAGCATTGTTCAAGTATTGATAAAGAAATTGTTCTGAAGTACTCGTTATTACGCTCATCTAAAGTTTTGGATTTCAGATTTAAAAATAGATACGCAAGGGCGTATCATTTTTTCATACTCTGGATACTCAATTTGATTTTTTGACAGTACTAAATAGGGTACAAAATACAATTTTATTTTTTGTTAAAAACAAAATATGTCATAAAATCTTGTGTGCAAAGTTAAAATAAAATGCTCAACACATCATTTTCATACGTTAATCAGCTTGCCATGTTTCAGGCGAAACGCGCCATGATTGTAAGGTAGCCAATTCGTCGGGTTTAACATATTGATTTTCAATAGCTTGTGTAATTAAAGTATCGTAATTCGATAGCGTATCAAATGGGCAATTGGCTTCACTAAAAACTTTTTGAGCCTTTTCAAAACCATAGCTGAAAATAGCTAAAACGCCAACTACGACACATCCGGCTTCTCTCGCTGCTTCTACCGCCTTGATGCTGCTGCCTCCCGTGGATATTAAATCCTCGATGACTAAAACCCTTGCCCCCTCAGTAATGACGCCCTCAATTTGGTTTTGGCGACCATGTGATTTTGCTTTTTCACGAATATATATAAATGGTTTTTTCATCCTGTCGGCTATCAAAGCGCCGTGAGGAATGCCTGCAGTAGCAACGCCTGCCACAATATCGAAAGGCTCAAACTCTTGTGCTTTTTCAACAAAAGCTTGGATGATGAAATCTCGAACGGCGGGATAGGAAAGGGTAATGCGATTATCACAATAAATAGGAGACTTAATTCCCGATGCCCACGTAAAAGGATTTTGTGGACTCAATTTTACAGCGTTTATTTGCAGTAAATTTTTAGCTACTTCTTGTGCAATAGTCATTTTAAAAAATGGGTTGTCTGTGAAAAATCAATTAATTACCTGTCACAAAGGAAATTATTTTTCGGATAATCTTCCTCATTTCAAGCTTTAAAAAAAATTTTTGCAAATGTATAAAGTTTTTATCAACGAGACACCATTGATTCTAATAAATACTGAGGGGGTGTTGCCAGAATGGAAAAATGATGATAATATATTGGTTACTAAATATTTAGGTAAAAAGAAATTTTTACATAATTACATTGATTTACTTGAAAAATCGAAGAGATACCATAAAGTTGTTATTTTTCACAATAATTTAGATGAAATATGGCACGATTTTACTTCTCTGTACAAGACCATTGAAGCGGCAGGAGGTGTCGTTTTTAATGAAAAAAAAGAAGTATTATTTATTTATAGGCTCAGCTTTTGGGATTTGCCGAAAGGCAAAATTGAAAAAGGTGAGGTGCCTGAAGAAGCAGCCATTAGAGAAGTTCAAGAAGAGACGGGTTTGGTCAATATTACCTTATCCGACCATCTCATAAATACCTATCATACTTATATCCATAAAGAGAAAAGGGTTCTTAAAAAGACCTATTGGTTCAAAATGGATACCTTGGATTGGCAACTTACCCCTCAGTATTCAGAAGATATCGAAAAAGCCGAATGGGTGAATTTATCCCAATTTTTGACAGACAGTCCTAAAACTTACAATAATATATTGGATGTCTTAAATTGTGTGGTAAAAGAGTGAAAATCCCAAAGCAAATATTTATTGCTTTTTTTCGAAGTATCAGATAATAATTTTATAAAAGTGCCGTTATAGCTTACGTAATTTTAATTACGAGTTATCATATTGCAATTTTTTTTATTATCAAAAGTAAATGCCTAAATTTGTGGACACAATAACATTTAGACTAAGTAGAATCTCTTACAATATAACTAAAATTTATAATCTCTTGATGAAAAAAACTTTCTTATGTGCGATTGTTATCGCATGCATGTCTAACTCTTCCCTAAAAGCACAATTATTGTCTATCAACACGAGCTCGGCGAGTGAATCAAGTAAAAACTCTGAAAGCCCAAGAGATTGGTCTATTTTTACTGACGGTGAAAACCGCATGATTTACGTTGATTTTGAAAAAATCAATGTCAACTTAAGCAGCGTTGCCGTGAAAGACACTGAAGGAAAAATCATCTTTAAAGATGAAACTTTATGGCAATTGCCAGTGAATACAATTTATGAAATTGACTTTTCTAAATATCCAAAAGGCACTTATGCTGTGGAGTTGAAAACTTTCACTTCAGTATTGAAGAAGAATGTTACAATCAATTGATATTCAGTAAGTTAATAAATTAAAAAGGGTAAATTGTACATACAGTTTACCCTTTTTAATTACCCAAAATGCGTTTATCACCAATCACCAATCACCAATCACCAATCACGTTAATACCCCATCACATCATTCAGTTTATCCATGACCTCTTTAATCGGATAATCGCCTTCAGATAAAACGTGGGTTTTGCTATTTCTTTCGATAATGAAAAAATAATGAGCAGAATCCTGCGCCATATTGACTTGCATGGGCTTCTCTTTTCTCTCCATTTTGATATAAAAATCGATGATATTACTGAGGGGGGCTTCTCCATAAGGCGTTTTGATGCGATTGTTGTATATTTCAACAGGTTGAATTCGCCATTTCGAATAGAGTTTCAACCCCACTACGCCCAACGCGATGACCGCAAAAAAGCTGAATAACAAGGTCATTATATTCCTTCGATTATAATCAAGTGTCTTATTTTGTTTGAAATAATAATAACCCATTGCTGAAAAAACAGCAATCGCTATTGAAAATATCAACCAACTATCCATGCCTTGTTTAAAAGGTTCGATGACGTAGAGAGGCTTATCCATATCTATATTTTACTTTTAAAAATAATGCGTAAAACTTTGTAAATCAAAATTTTACGCATTATTTAAGAAATTAAACCTGTTATCGCTCAAAGAAGCGACATGTATTTGTTATCTCAATATTTCTCTTGCAATGACGATTTTTTGAATTTCTGAAGTGCCTTCTCCGATGGTGCACAACTTAGAGTCACGATAGAATTTTTCAACTGGAAAATCCTTAGTATAGCCGTATCCGCCGAATATTTGGACGGCTTCATTGCTTGCCCATACAGCCACTTCCGAAGCGTAATATTTAGCCATTGCGGCTTCTTTTGTGAGTTTTTTACCGTTGTTTTTAAGGTCAGCGGCTTGGCGAGTCAATAACTCCGCTGCTTGTATGCGCGTAGCCATATCTGCCAATTTGAAGCTAATTGCTTGAAAATTTGAGATGGGTTGCCCGAATTGATGGCGCTCTTTTGAATATTTTACTGCCGCTTCGTACGCACCTTTTGCTATGCCCAACGAGAGCGAAGCAATTGAGATACGCCCACCATCCAATATCTTCATCGCTTGGACAAAACCTTGCCCAATTTCACCCAATATTTGGCTTTTGTGTACACGACAATTATCAAAAACCATCTCAGCCGTTTCGCTGGCACGCATACCCAATTTATTCTCCTTTTTACCTGCCGAGAATCCCTCAGTACCGCGCTCAACCACAAATGATGTGATGCCTTTTGAGTCCAATAATTCGCCAGTACGAGCCAAAACGACAGCTACATGACCCGATTTGCCGTGCGTAATCCAGTTTTTTGTCCCGTTAATTACCCAATAGTCCCCATCTTGAACGGCCACGCATTGCATCCGCATTGCATCCGAGCCAGTATTTGCTTCCGTTAATCCCCAAGCGCCTATCCACTCGCCTGAAGCCAATTTTGGCAACCAGCGGTGGCGTTGTTCCTCATTGGCAAACATGTATATATGGTTGGTACACAATGAGTTATGCGCTGCGACACTCAAACCAATAGAGCCACAAACTTTTGCAATTTCTTCTATAATCGTTACGTACGCTTGATATTCCAAACCAGAGCCACCGTATTCTTCGGGAATCAATACGCCTAAAAAGCCCTGTTGACCCAATTGATGCATCAATTCCATCGGGAATTCTTGGGTTTCATCCCACTCCATGACGTGCGGACGGATATGTGTTTCTGCAAAAGCATGTGCTGACTGACGGATCAGTTCAAGGTTCTCAGTTGAGATGGATGTCGAATTCAAAACTTCGTTCATTTTTTATAATTCCAGAAATAAAAATTGGGTAATTTGATTTGTGTAAAATTTTCAGAAAAAAGTGAAAATATAACACAAAGATAGGTAATTTGTTCTTGAAATCGGGTGTAAAATTGTTCATTCAAAATATAATTTTAAATTAAATCTTAAAACAATTTTTAATTTTATTTTATGCCCCAATTGACCATTGAAATTTATCTCCTCTTAAAAATTTCCAAAATACTGAGGGGTAGTCACATTTAAAAAATAGCTATAATGAAACGTTCAATTCTCATTTTTATCCTCTTTGTTTTTAATACTGCTTTAACTTATTCACAATCTGATAAGGATAAAATGAGCATATCAAATCTCATGGAAAAGCAAGCCAATGATTGGACTAATGGCAATATTGAAGCTTTTATGGAAGGCTATTGGAAATCCGATTCCCTAATGTTTATTGGCAACAATGGCATTACTTATAGCTGGCAATCCACTTTTAATAACTATAAAAAACGCTATCCTGACCGTGCCACAATGGGCGCGCTCAAATTTGATATATTAAAAATGGATTTTCATTCCAAAAATACTTGTTGGCTACTGGGCAAACGGCATTTGACGCGTCCCGAAAAAGGTGACGTTGGCGGATATTTCACCTTGGTTTTTAAGAAAATTAATGGTAAATGGTTGATAGTGAGTGATCATACGAGTTAGTAATGGTTAACTATTCGATACTTTTAATCTCTAATCACCCCTTTCAATATCCCAATCCCTCTTTCAATTTCCTCTTCATTCACGGCGGCAAAACCCATTCGAGCTGCATTCAAAATAATGCCATCGGGATTATAGGTGGAGCCGTCACTAATTTTTAAGCCCTTTTTTAATGCCTTTTGCGCTAAAATAGGGAGTGATACTGAGGGGTCATATTGTGCCCACACTGCCATACCGCCATTCGGTTTTTTAAACTGAATCACATCATTTAATTCTGATTTTAACATTTCACAAAACAAATCACGGCGTTTGTGATAGGCTCTTTGTGCTTTTTTTAAAAGCCGTTTTATATCGCCTTCTCTAAAAAGTTCGGCAATGGCGGCTTCCAAAATATTGTCTCCTTGTCGGTCAACGATGCGGCGCAGTTGAGCCATTTCATCAATCAACTCCGACGGCGCAACGATATAACCGATGCGCAAAGCGGGTGAAATCGTTTTGCACAACGAACCCACATACACGACATACCCCTCAGTATCGATGCTCGCCAACGGTAAAATGGGACTGCTGGAATAGTGATAATCGTAGTCATAATCATCTTCAAGTACGCAAAAACCGTATTTTTCAGCCAATTGGAGTAAGTGCATCCGCCTTTCAGCACTCATAGTTACAGTGGTCGGATAATGGTGATGTGGCGTGACATACACCAGTCTGATGGGCTTTTTTTGACATAAAGCTTCTATTTCATCCGTTTTTAAGCCATTTTCATCTACGCCAACCGAAAGTAGATTGGCACCACTGTTTTTACAAATCATATTGGAAGAGCCATAGCCAATCTCCGATACAATCACATTATCGCCCATATTCACCACCGTTTGGACAGTGAGGTAAATCGCCATCATGCTGCCCCGTGTAATCATCACATTATCAACGGTGACATTCAAGCCTCGACTGTCTCTGAGGTAGTTCACCATGGCTTCACGGAGCGACATTTCACCTTTGGTATCACCATAAAAAAGCATTTCCTTTTTATAGCCTTTTTTTAAAACGGTGCGATATGCCCTCGCCAATTCATCCAATGGCGCCAGCCGCACATCGGGTGAGCCATCATCAAAACCCAACATCGAAGACCCCCTCAGTACAGGGCGATTCAAAATGGTGCTTTTGTGAAAAGTGAATCCAGTTGTGGTTTTAAAGTCATTTTCAACACCCTTTTTATCCAATGAAATAGGTTTCACTTCGGGTATTTTCAGGCTCACAAAAGTACCTTTTGAGGCTTGCGTTTCGAGCCACCCTTGCGCTATCATTTCATCGTAAGCAGCCACAACCGTTTTGCGATGAACATCGAGCGTTTCAGCCATCGCCCGAGTGCCGAGTAACTT
>JANMYC010000569.1:0-2332 GCA_031381715.1 Saprospiraceae bacterium | reverse complement strand
TATCCACTCCATTCAGCTATGAAATTTGCTCTTGGTAAAACCTGAATAGCGGCACTGGCAAAGATGTTCATTTTACCACTTTTCGGCAAATCATAGTTTTTATTGGTGCGAAAACGGCCGTTACCAAGCCCCATAGTGAGCCAAAGTGTCGAGAATGCGCTTGAGTTACCTTCTTTTAAGGATAAAACGCCCGTCAAAGAAGTGTAGTAACTCTGCAATCTATTTATTTCTGAGGTATGCCAACCCAATAAATCGTATCCACCGGCAGCCACCCAAAGCCAATTATTGAGTTTTCGATTTAAATGCAAATCAATGGTTCCCTCTCCTAAATTAGATTTCTCTCCGTAGGTATCAGAAGTGCCGTAGATATTGACGCGAAGGTCAATACCTATGTATTTCTCTGGATTACCCAAACCCACTGAAAGAACCCCACTGGCATCAGGATCCCAAGCTTTGTCACTCAATCGGGTGGTACTGAGCATGTTGCCGCTTATACCTACAGTCCCTAAGTGCCCCATTGCAAAGGCATTGGGTACAGTGGAGGAGATGGCAGAAACGTTATAATAAACAGTATCATGCTGTGCCATAAGCCTAAAAGGGTTTACGGCACAGGCAATACTGAAAATAAATAGATATATATTTCTCATCTAAATTTACTTTTTAATTAAAAAAGCGTGAACCCGAAAGCAAAGTTAATACTTTATTTTTGAGCAATGGATGCATTGCTTTCATGGGTTTTACCCTTCGCCAATTTACCTGAATGGGTTCTTCTAATCATGATATTACCCAAAACAAGCATATCCATTTTAGTCCGTAAATAGCACTCTAAAGCATGCTCGGGTGAATTGACAATAGGCTCATTTTCGTTGAATGATGTATTGACTAAAATCGGAACGTTGGTTTTATCATAAAAAGCCTTAATAAGCTGATAATATCGAGGATTATCGACTTGACTAACGGATTGTAAACGTCCCGTTCCATCCACGTGCGTAACCGCTGGAATCAATGCTTGTTTTTCTTTTTTAATGGGAAAAACCTTCTCCATAAAAGGCACACTATCATTTATTTCAAAGTACTCAGAGACAAATTCCTCTAATATTGACGGCGCAAACGGACGGAAACTTTCCCGACGTTTTATCTTTTGATTCAAAATATCCTTGGCATCGGCTCTTCTTGGATCAACTAAGATGGAACGGTTGCCCAATGCCCGAGGACCAAACTCCGCACGACCTTGAAACCAACCCACTACACCACCATCAATGAGGCAGTCAGATACGATGTCAGCCAATTCATTATCCGTCATCTCCTCAAACTCAATGTCTCTACCAATTAAATATGATTTTATGGTATTGTTATCAAATTGAGCGCCTGTGTAAGCCTGATGCTTGAATATTTGTCGCGGCAAATTGAGCATTTGGTGCTGTAAATACAGGGCTGAACCTATGCTCGTGCCAGCATCGTGTCCCGCAGGTGGTACAAATACGTGCTTAAATGGCGTATTAGAAGTGATTTTACCATTACAAACCGAGTTCTGCGCCACACCACCAGTGATACAAACACTGTCCAACTTCGTTTTATCGTAAAGGTCGTTGAGCATATAGAAAACAACCTCTTCACATACTTTTTGAACAGAAGCTGCTAAATCTTTATGAAATTGAGTTAAAGGCATCTCTTTAGTGCGCGCACCACCAAAGACATTAGCCATGTAGTCAGTGAATAAAGAACCTATTTGAGGGTCTCCAGCTTCCCAGCTCATTTGCACGCCTTCTTTGAAATGTTTAAAGAATTTAGGATTCAATTCAAATAGTCCATCGGGTTTTAGAATGATGGTACGGCGTACATCATTGATATAATTGGGTTTCCCGTAAGGCGCCAAACCCATTACTTTGTATTCGTCTCCGTAGTGAGGAAATCCCAAAAGTTGCGTAAAGGCTGTATAAAAAACGCCCAATGAATGTGGATAGGATACGCTATCCAAAACTTTAATTTTATTGCCTTGTCCAATACCGCGCATAGTTGAGGTGAAATCTCCGAAACCATCGATGGATATAATAGCACATTCATCAAATGGTGAAACCAAAAATGACGATGCCATGTGGCTTCTGTGATGCTCAATGAAATGCACCTGAGCCTTGAAATAACGTAAATCAAAACCAAGTCGATCCGCTATCTCTTTTTTGAGATTATTGATTTGTAAAGAGTTATTTGCTCTACTACTGATTGACGTGAGCGTAAGAACATTCTTTAAAGCAAATCGGATTTTCTTCCCTAATTTAGCTTTTGGGTCGCGCGAAATGGTGATATGATCTACCTCTCTCAATGTAATACCGGC
>JANMYC010000547.1:0-13955 GCA_031381715.1 Saprospiraceae bacterium | reverse complement strand
GATTGGAGCCCAATTGCAAGATTTGAAACGAGAGGCTGCCAAGTTCCGTGTGCTTTACCATTAGATTTGAAATCTGAAATTGTAAATGATACGATTGCTTATATGTACTGGACTGGTTTGGCAGGAAAGTATGAAATTCAGTACCGCCAAGCAGTAGATACATTAGGAGAATGGAAATCAGTTTCTGTACAAGCTGCTGCGCATAAATTGGCTTTATTGCCATGTAAGGCGTATGTGTGGAGAGTCCGTAAAATCTGCGATAATGCTGCAAGCGATTGGAGCCCAATTGCAAGATTTGAAACGAGAGGTTGCCAAACGCCATGCGTTGTTCCTATTAATCTAACTAATCAAGTATTAGATAGTATTGCATATTTTGCATGGGCTGGTGTGGTAGGCAAGTATGAGTTACAATACCGCCTCGCTGCTGATACAGCGTGGAAATCAGTAAATACTCAGGGGACAGAATTTAAATTGGTATTATCACCTTGTAAAATTTATGCTTGGAGAGTCCGTAAAATCTGTGAAGGTGCAGTGAGTGACTGGAGTGAAATTATGAGATTTGAAACAAGAGGATGCCAAGTTCCTTGTGCTCTTCCTACTAATTTGAGAACTGAACTTGTAGGTGATACGACTATTAATTTCTTCTGGGGTGGTTTAACTGGTAAATATGAATTACAATATCGTCCAGCAACGACAACTGCTTCGAGTGATACTACTTGGAAAAGTGTAAATACAGATAACCCTCTTTTCAAAACGAATTTGCAACGTTGCAATATCTACGTGTGGAGAGTTCGTAAAGTTTGCGACGCTAATAATGTAAGCCCTTGGGTTGATGGATTAAAATTTGAGACAAAAGGCTGTGTTATAGCTATTTGTGAAAGACCCACTAATTTGTTAGCCGATATTACTTTAGATACGGTAGCTGTTTTCTCTTGGACAGGTACAGTTGTGCAATATGATGTACAATATAGATTGGTAGGTTCAGGCGATAATGGTTGGATACTTTCAACTGTTACGGGCGCGGGCACAAAAATTAGAAGTTTGAAACGTTGTGCTGATTACGAATGGCGCGTTCGTAGATACTGTACAGGTGCAATGAGTGATTGGAGCGTTATCTCTAAATTCTCTACTAAAGGTTGCCCGATTGCAGTATGTCCTGCACCAGTAAATGTGACGGTTACTCAAACTGTAGATTTAGTATATGTTACTTGGGCAACAGATATGACCAATGACACGGTTATCGTGAAATATGCATTATCTACTGATACCGTTTATAAAGAGTTAATTGGAGCAACGCCAAACGGTGTTGTACTGAGGGGTCTACAAGCTTGTAAAATTTATAAGTTAAGAGTATTCCGCAAATGTGCTAATGGAACATTTAGTGCACCAGTTGAAAAAGAATTCAAAACAAGTGGTGCTAACTGTTTGACGGATGAAGGTGGCTCTGTTTATAATTTAAAAATGAGCAATGTTGTTAAAAATGTAGCTGTAAGCCCTAATCCAGGTAATGACTACATCCAAGTACAATATGACCTTACTGAATCGTCTGATGTGAAAATTCAATTAGTGAGCCTACAAGGGCAAATTATCAAGCAATTGGACGGTGGAAACCAAGATTCTGGTAATTATACACAATATTTGGATAATCTATCGGATGTCAATCAGGGTATGTATTTCGTTATCATTCGTTCGAATGGTAAAGTGATGACGACTCAAAAGTGGATGAAACAATAACAAACTTCATCGTTCAAGTACTAAAATGTTTATTTTTTAAATAAATTAGACGTTTAAGTAGGCGTTAAGAAATAACCGATAATTTCTGTCGGGCTCAAAATTATGGAAAATACGGAGCGAAGCGAAGAGTTTTCTATGATTTTGAGAGCCGACTTAAAAAGAAATTGTTGGTTATTTTAGATCAACTACATAAACAAAGGAACCTCCTGTCTTAACAAACAGGAGGTTCTCTTTTTATATCTAAAACACCCCCTCAGTATTTGAGGCATTATTTACAAGTTTTGATACTTCTTGATTCACTACAAGCCATAAATAGCTTTTTGGAGTAGATAAATGAGAAATCCAATAATAAGTATTCCGATAGCAATAATCGCAAAAATGCGTTCAGAGGAGACTTTAGGATTATCATAAACATCGTTAATGGCATCTAATCTTCTAATAATAAGAAGAGCTTCCTCCTCTTGGCTTTCAGCAACAAATAATCTGATATTTCCATAAGCAAAAGGCGTCATCACACCTGTTGTAGAAGTGATGACATGGGCATCAATTCCTTCACTTTTCAACGCCGCGGCACACACTTGGGCTGCTTCTTCAGTGGTAAATGATTTTAACATCACTACGCCGCTTTCGTCCCTCGGAGTATGAAAATCTTCATCTCTGTGATCTTCTTTTTCCCAATCAAAATCGTCTAATATTTCTTTCGCCATTATAAGTTTTATGAATTTTAAAATGAAAATCTTAACCTTCAATCACCTTACCATCAATTGTCAACTGAATAGGCATACGTTTGAACTTCAACATGAGTTGCATTACAGCCACCACGTCTTTTTCACAATATCGGGCAATACGAGGTAAATCTTTTTCTTCATAATACACCCGCGCTACATCCGAGCCGTCAATATCATCTTTGGGCGATGGAAAACCAAATACCGCAGCCAATAGTTTCACAGATGTGAAAGATTTATTATCCCCAAACTTCCACAATTCCATGGTATCCAATAAATGCTTCGTTTCCCACGGCTTTTTACCCGAAATATCCAACATTTTAGGGAGAGCCATTTGGTGCTTAACCATTCTACGGCACACATAAGGTACATCGAACTCCTTAATATTATGTCCACATATAAATTGCCTATCGGAGTCATTGAATTTTTTATTTAAAAAGTCAGCAAAACCCTTTAATAAAACCTCCTCGTCATCATCTGCAAAAGAACTGAGATAAGTTAAGAGCTCTTGAGTATTTTTATCGCGATAAAAAACGCCAACCGAGATGCAGATAATTTTACCAAATTCGGCATATATTCCTGCTCTATCGTAGCAGCTTGCGGCATCCTCCTGAGTTATTTCGTCATCATATTTTTTTAAAATAGACTTCGCTTTATGTTTCCAAAGGTATTGCCACGTCTCATCAAGGTCGCTATACTGAGGGGTGCCCGGTACGGTTTCAATATCAAAAAAAAGGATACTATTTATATCTCTAATTGAATCAAGCATTGTTTTACAATCTAAAGTTTTTAAAAAAAATCGATAAAAAGCCTTTTTTAAATAAGTCTTTTTAATTGAAATAGCTTAATTAAGTAAAATTTAGTAAAAAAAATATACATTCACAAATAATTGATTATCAGTTGTTTACGATTTTGTCTTTCCACAAATTAAAAAAAAAGGGCGTTTTAAATAATAAAATACTGAGGGGGGGCGTTTTTTCAGTGTATTTTATTTGCAAATACAAAGATGCAAAATAAAGACAATAAAAACGCACTATGAGAAATCACTCAATATTAAAAAAAATATCGCTGTTAGTATTAACTAATCAAAAATAATCTGCACATCGAATAAAATCTCTACAAATTCTAAAAATTCTGGCAATGGGTCATCTATATTTGTGCTCCTTCACAATTAATGCCCCTTCCTTAATTTTCTCAGAATTATTTCAATTAACAATTTTTCAAGAATAAAACATTATTCGAAAACCATTTTAAAAAACAATTAGTTATGAGTACGAACTATGCTAATGGCTCAAATGATAATAACAGAGCCAAAAAATTATTGCCTTGGGCAATCGCCGGTATTGTTGCACTTGCAGGAACAAATATCGCTACATGGGTAGGTTTAAGTGGTAAAAAAACTGAACTTACTACCACACAAACTGAGCTTAAAAAGGAGGAAGACCTCAATGCTCAATTGGATCAACAATACAAAGAGGCTATCGGTCAGCTTGAAGAAATGAAGGGCAAAAACACGGAGTTGAATGCCCTAATCGATCAACAAAAAGCTGAATTGACTACTCAGAAAGACAAAATCGCTGGGCTAATCAATGTCAAAAAAGATTTGGCATCTGCTCGTACTGAAATGTCTCGTATGAAAGCTACTATTCAAGGTTATGTAGATCAAATTTCTGCCCTTGAAGTTGATAAAAAGAATTTGACTGAAAACGTTGCGACTTTGACGACTGAAAAGACTAAGTTGCAAGAAGATTTCACTAAAGAACGTGCTGACAAAGAGCAAGTATTGACTGCTAAAACTGCTGTTGAGCAGGAAAAAGCTAAAATAGAGCAAGAAAAAGCTGTGTTGGCTAAGAAAACTGAAATCGGTTCGGTCGTTCGTATCACTAATATCGCTACTACTGGCTTTGAAGTAAGTGATAAGGGTAAAGAAAAGCAAAAAACACACGCAAAAAACATTGACCGCTTAAAGTGGTGCTTCGATGCTCTTGAAAACCGTGTAATCGATGGTGGTGATGAAACATTCTACCTTCGTATAATTGACCCAACAGGTGTTGCTATCGCTACAACTTCAGGTGGTGGTGGTGTTTTGAAACTAAGCGATGGAAGAGAAGTACAATATACTACTTCTACCAAAGTAGGTTACAAAAACGATATGCAAAACGTGTGCTTGAACTGGGATTCAAAAGGTAATACAACACTTGCTAAAGGTAAATACCTTATCGAAGTGTATAACAAAGGTTACCTTGCTGGTAAAAGCGACTTTGAATTGAAGTAATTTAAAGACTTGTTTTATATAATAGAAGCAGCGTGCGAAGTGAATGACTTTGCGCGCTGTTTTTTTATGTGTTGTATTTTGAGAGCTTCTGAAAGGTTTTTATAAATGATGTACCCCTCAGTATTCTCTACTGAAATATCAAACAAATGGCTCATGATTCAAATAAAAAAAGAATACCAATTAGCTGGGTATTCCTTTTTTATTACTAAAATTCTATTTCTTTATAAGCTCTGAAAGTTGTGTGTTTATATTAAATTGACTTAAACCACAACTGAGAAAATCTTTATAAGTATCAATATCAGGTGTATAAGCAACAGGGCTATTTAATACTTTAAGGTCAGGGGTGAGTAGAACATAAAAAGGCTGAGAGTTTTTATTAAAAAAAGTAGCTTCCAAGTCTGTCCACATCTCCCCCTCAGTATCTTTTAGTTTTCCATCAAAATTAGAGGTATAAGCTGTGTAAGGTGCTTTTAGTTCTTTTTTAGAATCTGTATAAAGAGAAACCAGTATGTATTTATCTCTGATAAGCTCGATTACACCTGGTTTATTCCACACGTTTTCTTCCATTTTACGGCAATTTGCGCAGTTGTAACCCGTAAAATCCAATAAAATTGGTTTATTGACTTTTTTTGCGTGTGCCATACCTTCATTCAAATCATGAAAACAATTCAGATTTAAAGGGCATTTTTGAGGGTAAATATAGCTGTATCCCGCTGGAGGAAATATACCGCTACCTAATTCAGGTGTTTGAAACGTTTCTATATTCGAATCATAACGGTAGCCCAAACCCAAATAAACTACTGCTGCCAATGAAAATGCCACTAAACCAGCTCTAACTGGGGTGATTTTTACCGGTTTTGCACCTTTTTTAAATTTTAAAATTCCTGCGTGATAAAGCGCCAAACCTAAAGCACACAGAATCCAAATAGCTAAAAAGGCTTCGTAGGGTAAAATTTTCCATCCTTTTATTAAGTCTGTATTGGATAAAAATTTAAACGCCAATGCGACCTCAACGAAACCCAAAGTGACTTTAACATCATCCATCCAACTGCCCGATTTTGGCAATGATTGCAACCACGCCGGAAATGCAGCAAATAGACCAAATGGTAAAGCCAATGCCGTAGCAAATCCCAACATACCGACAGCGGGCCCTACTGAAACACCAGTGGTAGTCGCTGTCTGAACCAATAATGTCCCGATAATGGGACCTGTACATGAGAATGAGACCAAAGCCAATGTAAAAGCCATGAAAAATATACCTATCAATCCACCTTTATTGGAGACATTATCTGCTTTATTTGTCCAGCTACTCGGCAGTGTAATTTCAAAATAACCG
Source organism: Saprospiraceae bacterium (assembly GCA_031381715.1). Classification (GTDB taxonomy): domain Bacteria; phylum Bacteroidota; class Bacteroidia; order Chitinophagales; family Saprospiraceae; genus JAAFJT01. The sequence continues at coordinate 7,885 of JANMYC010000547.1, read as the reverse complement.
AAAAAAGAGACTGCAAAAACAAGAAATAAAATACCAAATACCATATTCACCCAAGGGTCAGTTGCAATTTTGTTCAAAGCATCTGAGCCGAAAAGCCCAGTTACCAAAAGCCCCATTGTTACGTAAATGACGATGATAGAGAGCGCGTACAACCAAGCGTTGCGCAATCCAGTTTTTCTGTCTTTTGAACCTTTTGTGAAAAAACTAACTGTAAGCGGAATCATAGGAAACACGCAAGGTGTTAGCAATGCTACAAGCCCACCGCCAAATCCAAGAAGAAAGATGAGCCAAAGGCTTTTAGTATTTTCTTCCGATACTTGAGCCGAGCCACAAGTGACCGTTTCATTCGTTTTATCAAAAGCAAACTGCTCGGGTCTTACTTTTTCACCTGACTCACTAATAGTATTTGCATCGGTTGGTTGCGTACTTTCTGCAACTGCAACTCCTTGTCCAGTAGCCAAATTGAATGAAAAGGGGACTTCAGTAGGCGGAGTACATTGCCCATCATTACAAGCCATGTATTCCAGTTTACCTGTAATCGGTTTTGAAATATCCTTGACTTTTACTCTTTGCGTGAAAGTAGCTGATTCCGAAAAATCTATTACCGTCATATTTTCAAACACAGGCTCTTTATGCTCATTTCTTTTAGGGCTTTCTTCTTTTGTTTTACCTACTAACTCGATTGACGCATTTTTATCAAAATTAAAACTCGTGGGAAGAGGCCCATCGTTGCCTTTCAAAAATTGAGAATATATATGCCAGCCATTTTCAATAGTGGCTTTAAAAACGACGTCATATTCAGTATCTGATATTTTTTTTGATTCAAAAGCCCAATTGGCTTTGTCTTTTATTCCTTTAGAATTGTTGGCAACAGTCAGTGGAGGGACTATTGATGGAATTGGTTGTGGGGCGGCGACAACCGGCGTATTTTTAGTATTTGTGGGTATTTTTACTGAGGTCTTTGACCCCGAATTCTCGGTGGGGGTGTTGGGTATGGCTTGTGTAGGAGGCGTTGCAGCGGGAGATGGATTGACCGCTCCGCGCGAAGTTCCCGCGCCACTGCTGATATTAAAATTAAAATTTTCTTCCTGTGGAGGTAGACATTTTTCATCGTCACAAGTGCCATATTCTACACTTCCTGATACTTGAGCAGATGTCACAAGAAGTTTCACGCGTTGGATAAACTGCACCGATTCGCTATATTTTGTAACATTCATAGCGAATATTTTATCATAACCTGACTTTTTATGACCACTCACTTCATTGGGCTTACCTCCGACGAGCTGATACTGAGGGGATGGCTTGAAAGTGAATTTTGTGGGAATGGGCCCGTCATCCGCGCTGATGTGCTGGGTATAGATATTCCAGTTTTTATCCAATTTAGCCGTGGCGATTAGGTCAAATTCTGTATCGCTGATTTTTTTAGATTCAAAAGACCATTTTACGGGATTGAGAATTTGAGCTGAAATATTATTGCTTATTAAAAATAGGGCTGAGAAAATGAATGCTATTTTTTTCATTATTAGAAAGGTTATTTTACATTGAATAATATGCTCTAAAAAGGATTATGGTAATTAGGAGCGATAAAAAGTGGAAATCAAGTGAAATGTTTCACAAATAATGCCGAAAGTTAATATAAAATAGGGGAAACGCAAAAGGCAGTTGGCTTTTTTCAAACCAACTGCCTCTTTAACGATATATAAACTGAGATAGTTTTTTATTAACGATTTAATGAAATGTTAAAATTGATGTTTTTAGGCGGCATGCACATTTCACCGTTGCAAGTCATGTACAATAATTTACCTTTTACTGAAGCCTCCCGCGATTTGTCTGAGAGCTTAATTAATTGAGTATAAGTCGTTTTACCAAGCAATTTAGTAACATTAGTATTGAAATTCTGATCAAATACTTCCTTTTTATCGCCTAATTCTATTGGCTTACCTTCAAATACCAGTTGTGGATTATTATCGAAATTAATATGAGTGGGCACTGGTCCTTTATTAGAAAGGTCTTGGGAGTAAACATACCAGCCTTCATCAATATTGGCAGTGATAGTCACTTTAAATACATCAGAACCAACCTTTTCTGATTTAAAAGTCCACTGTACGGGTTCTGCTAATTGAGCTTGCGCAGAAATACAAAAAGATAGTCCGAGAATTAAAATGAGTGTAGATCGCATAGTAAAATTCTGCTGTTAAAATTGTGTCCTTCAATACTTTTGTGTTGTAAAACTAAAGAAAATAAAAATTAAATTTTACTATTTATGGCATAAATCGTTCAAAAAGCCTAAAAAAAGGCATTTTCCCAATTCGTGCATTTTTTTTTGAAATTAAATTTTGTTTCAACCCTCTTTTTGAAATTTAATATGGGCTTTTCGAGGCTTGTTTTTGAGTTTTTATACGCCTACTTATAAAGAAGAATGGACGTTTTTTCATAAAATAAAATGAAAAAAGTCTTCATGAAAAATTCATGCGTCTGATAATATTCCGTTAATCTGGGAATGAGTAGAATACGAATCATTATTTGAGCCAAATAAATAGAAATAATATTGCGGAATTATGATTAGATAGGCGGTTTTAAGCAGTTTTTACCACATTTTCAAATAGTTTTACAAATAATTGAATCATCTTCGTCGGTTTTATGTGCCATTATATCGAAAAATATTATTTTTGTGCTTTGAAAAAATATACTTCTTTGCCTTTCGTGAAACTCGGTTGCAACGAATACCAAAAAAAACGTGTACAAGTTTTAAACTTCTTTTATATCTTGTCATCAAAACTAATTAGTAACCAGAGTCATTGAAAATAAAAATCAAGCGTGAAATATAATAATACCGTACTCGAAACCATTGGCAATACGCCTTTGATAAAATTGAATAGTGTCATATCTGGAGTCTCGGCACTCGTTTTAGCGAAGGTAGAAACATTCAATCCTGGTTTAAGCATTAAAGACAGAATAGCACTAAAAGTTATTGAATCAGCTGAAAGAAAAGGGCTTCTCAAAAAAGGCGGAACGATAGTAGAGTGTACATCAGGGAACACAGGCATTGGTTTAGCGATGGTAGCAGCGGTAAAAGGCTACAAATGTGTTTGCACCGTTAGTGATAAACAGTCCAAAGAAAAAATCCAAATGTTGCGCTCGTGGGGAGCAGAAGTAATCATTTGCCCTGCTAAAGTAAAACCTGAAGATCCTCGCTCGTATTATTCCGTAGCTCAACGCCTTAGTAAGGAAATTCCGAATGCTTATTGGGTTAATCAATATGATAATACTGACAACCCTCTCATGCATTATGAAACAACGGGTCCTGAAATTTGGGAACAAACAGCTGGACGTATCACTCACTTTGTGGCACCGGCGGGTACAGGTGGGAGTTTATGTGGTACAGCTCGGTTTTTAAAAGAAATGAATCCGAATATAGTGATATGTGGGATTGATGCTTATGGTTCTATTTTAAAAAAATTCCACGAAACAGGTGAACTCGACGAGGATGAAAGTTACGAGTATTCGATGGAAGGGGTAGGCCGAGAATTTATTCCTAAAAACATGAATTTCGATGTTATTGACCGTTTTGAAAAAGTGACTGACAAGGAAGCCGCACTCATGAGTAGGCGTTTAGTGAAAGAAGAGGGTTTGTGGTTGGGGCATTCATCGGGTGCAGCGGTGCAAGGAGTTTTACAAATCAAAAACATGTTGAAGCCTACCGATGTTGTAGTGGTTCTGTGTCACGACCACGGCAGTAGATACATTGGTAAAATATACAATGATGAGTGGATGCGTGAAAAGGGCTTCATTATAGAGGAAACAGACGAAGATAAAATCGAGAAAGCCATTTTACAAGCTGATATGAATGAATCAGAAAAAATGGATGCATCTCCAGTAGTCATCACAAAAGGATTATCAAGCATTACAAATATAAATTTAAAAACGAATAAAAAGAGCATGGATTTATTTGAAAAAAGGTTGGCAACACCTGGTCCATTAGGTAAATATGCCGCTATGGCAGAAGGTTATTTTATGTTTCCAAAATTGGAAGGTGCATTGGGTAATCGTATGCTGTTCAATGGTAAAGAGAAAATTGTTTGGAGTTTGAATAACTATCTGGGTTTAGCCAATCATCCTGAAGTTCGAAAAGCGGATGCCGATGCAGCTGCTGAGTGGGGTTTAGCCTATCCAATGGGCGCGCGTATGATGTCGGGTGAAACCAATTTTCATAACCAGCTTGAGCAAGAGCTTGCGGAACATGTTCAGAAAGAAGCGAGTTATTTGCTAAACTTTGGCTACCAAGGAATTTTATCCGTCATAGATGCAATGGTTGACCGTAGAGACGTAGTCGTTTATGATAAAGATTGTCATGCTTGTATTATAGATGGTATAAGAATGCACTTAGGCGAGCGTTTTGCCTTTGAGCACAATGATTCTGATAGCTGTGAGCGTCAATTAGCTAAAGCAACTGTTGCCGCTGAGCGTTCTGGCGGTGGAATACTCGTTATTACTGAGGGGGTGTTCGGGATGCGCGGTGAGCAAGGCTGTTTGAAAGAAATAGTGGCTTTAAAAGATAAATTTTCATTCCGCTTGTTAGTGGATGATGCGCATGGCTTTGGTACTTTAGGAGCAACTGGTGCAGGTGCTGGTGAAGAACAAGGTGTGCAAGATAAAATAGACCTTTATTTCAGCACTTTTGCTAAGTCAATGGCAAGTATTGGTGCATTCATCGCGGGAGATAAGGATATTATTACTTTTTTAAAATATAATCTCCGTTCTCAAATATTTGCCAAATCATTGCCGATGCCGCTTGTAATCGGCGCACTGAAACGTTTGGAGTTATTGAGAAAACATCCAGAATTTCAACATAAATTATGGGAAAATGTGCGCCTACTTCAAGAAGGTCTATTAAAAATGGGCTTTAACTTAGGAGCGACGAATACTTGCGTAACACCCGTATTTATGAAAGGTGAAGTAGAAGAAGCTTTGAAATTGATCACTGATTTGCGTGAAAACTATCATATTTTCTGCTCAATAGTTGTCTATCCTGTCATTCCACGGGGCATGATGCTTCTTCGTTTGATACCGACTGCGGTGCACACTAAAGAAGATATTGATATTACTCTCAAAGCTTTTGGTGAAGTTGCAGAAAAACTCAATGCAGGTGTATATGCAGGAGAGACCGTAGAATCGGCTTAAAGAGTATAGTGAAAATAATCTCTCAAATAGCGGCGTGACGAGAGTAACGCCGCTATTTATATTTAACCCTGATTCATTAATCGAATATCGAATCAACGATTAACCAATAACTAATAAAAAATGAGCTATATCGTAAGTGGTATCCAACAAGTAGGTATTGGCGTTAAAAATGTAGTGGAGGCTTTTACGTGGTATCGCCGCTATTTCGGGGTCGATGTGCCCATATTTGACGAGGAAGCTGTGGCGGCACTGATGCTACCTTACACAGGTGGACAACCACGGGCGCGCCGTGCCATTTTAGCGATGAATATGCAAGGTGGTGGTGGTTTCGAGATTTGGCAACACACTCAACACAATTCTCAATACCCTGATTTTGAGCTGATGCTGGGCGATACAGGTATTTACGCCATCAAAATCAAATGTTTTGAAGTCCCAAAAACATATGCTTTTTATCAAAGTGAAAACCTCAATATCGTTTCTGACATAGTCACCAGTCCCAACGGTGTTGCTCATTTTTGGGTAAAAGACCTTTATAATAATCTATTTCAAATTATAGAATCAAAAGATTGGTTTCAGCGCAAAGGAAAATTGACGGGCGGAGTGTATGGCGTTTTGATAGGCACTACCAATATTGATAAAACGACGGAATTATTCCAAAATATACTTAAATACGACAAAAAAGTATATTCAGAGATTTCTGTTTTTCCCGATTTCAAAGCCTTACCCGCTGGTAATTTGCCTTGTAATCGTGTTTTATTGCGCCATTCAAAACCACGAGTAGGCGCATTTAGCCGACTTTTAGGCGATACTGAGATTGAATTGGTGCAGATTTTTGAAAGAACGCCCAATAAAATATTTAAAAATCGGTTTTGGGGCGAGTGCGGTTTTATCCACCTTTGTTTTGATGTGAACGGCATGGAAGAGATCAAAAACCTCTGCGATACTGAGGGGTATCCGTTTACAGTGGATAGCGCTAATTCATTTGACATGGGCGAAGCTGCTGGACGATTTGCGTATATCGAAGATGCGGATGGCACTTTAATAGAATTTGTAGAAACGCATAAAGTACCGATTATGAAAAAATTAGGTTGGTATTTGAATCTTAAAAATAGAAATCCTGAAAAATCATTGCCTAAGTGGATGCTTATGGCTATGGGACTGAATCAGGTAAAAGACTAAAACTCGATGAAATTTAGATATTATCTTTTATTAGCCGTTTTGAGTTATTGGTTAGGCTCTACTCTTATAGGAAATAAGCACGAAGGAAAATATTTAACTTCCGATGGTGTGGGCTAATATTTGTATCTACCTGCAATTTTTATTTATGTTACTTTTTAAAACTACCCAACACAAACGCCCGCCTAATACCTTTTTTATCCCAATACTAAAAAAATAGCGACTCGTTTTACTTATGGCGTGGCGCTCATGGAAGCGCCTTTTTTTGCTGTTGCACAATTATCTCGTAAAATTCAAGGCTTACCCACGGACGTTCCTTATGCCAATGACATTTCGGTTGCCTTACTCTTTGCGGGCTGTTTTTATACCGCTTTAGGTCTATATTACTTGGATAAAGTGCTGAGTCGTTACTTTGAAAATAGGAAAACCGTTCTTTTTACTTTAATAACGCTCTATTTCGGCACTAATTTGATGTTTTATGCCATGCGCGACCCCACTATGAGCCATGCTTATACATTTTGTTTAGTAGCGGCACTTTTATTTTATCTTCCATCATTTTATGCTAACCCCTCAGTATTTAGAGTTTTTGGGATAGGCTTTTTACTCGGTTTAATTACTTTGATACGCCCCACCAATATCCTTTTTATCGGTTTTGCCTTATTTTACGATGCTTTTACGATTGAAAAATTGCAGGAGCGTTTATCATGGCTTTTAAAAAATATTAAAACGGTGTGGCTGATTCCGGTGATGATTTTTTTAATAGCCATTCCTCAAATGCTGTATTGGCATTATCTATCGGGCAAGTGGATAGTGAATATATATGAGGTCATTCATGAACAAACTTTCAAATGGGCTGACCCTCAGTTTTATAAAATATTCTTTCACCCTTGCAATGGCTTTTTATTATACACGCCTTTAATGGCATTTGCAATCATAGGTATTGCTCAATTGGCTTTTAAAAATGAAATGAATGGGCGATTGATATTGATTTCGCTTTTAATAATGACCTACGTTTTTGCAAGTTGGTGTATGTGGTGGTTTGGTCATGCTTATGGCTATCGCTCCTTTATTGATTATTACCCTCTTTTTGCCATTGGTTTGGCATTTTATGTTGATAAAATATTAAAGAGCCCTTATTTATGGTTAAAAATAACGAATATTGCTATTTTTAGTCTTCTCATTTTTATCAATCTTCGCTTAACTATTTACCCCGCCTACTGGCAAGTCGAGCCTGATGGGAGCCGCATTGAAGATTTGTATAAAGCCATTAATTGGGTATTTGATATATCTAAATGGAACTAAATGCCTACTTATTTTATTGTTTAACAGTTTTAATCTTTTGTTTGTATAAAATACTGAGGGGCCTATTTTATTTCCGATAAATTTTGCTATTTTTACTTGAAATCAAAAATGAGAGTATGAACGACAACCCACTTTTTATCCTTTCCATTTTATGTTTAAATATTTTCATTGGTGAAAAATTAGCTACTCTACCTTATATAAGGCATTTGAGCGCAGCTTTGATAAT
>JANMYC010000522.1:0-8602 GCA_031381715.1 Saprospiraceae bacterium | reverse complement strand
CTTTTTATGAGCAATATACGGATACTACGCAATTGTCTTTTCCGATTAAAGTGGATGGTGGAATACGGACAGCAGGTAGTAGCCCATATGGTCCGCATAAAACCCCTAAATTGCCATATTATAAAAAAGTAGTTTTAAAATCCATGGCTTGGACGGATTCGAGCGTGGTTATTCAAGATTATAATACCCAATCGGGCTATCCGCTCACGTCCGAAAATATCAAAAACGCCCTTGTTAGTTATCATTATAAAGACCATCCGGCACACGTAATTAGAGCGGAATCGCCCAATTTATTTTATACCCTCGGTACTTTATCCGAAGATAATCAGCCCAGTCCTTATATTTTCATTTTAACAGTCAATGCCACAACGCTCGATAATGCTGCCGCTGAATTGGTTCAGTTGGGCATAAAAAGCACCATTATGACTATAGATGGTGGGGCTTCTGTCTTGATTTATAATGCTCGAAAAGGGACTTTGATGTCGCCTGCGTCACGGGCTTTACCACATTATTTATTTTTTACTGAAAAGTGAGTGACAGTTTTAGGTAGTTTGATAATTTAGAAAACCCGTGTCATCGCTCCGAGCGGTGGCACGGATCAATAGTAAAATATGAGCATTTTTAATGAAATCATCGATTACAACTGTTACTACTTGAATTGTTATCAGAACTACAATCATCGGTTTGGAACTTCGCAGGATGTAATTTTCTATCAATAAAAAGGGCTTCATTTCTGACCGAGGCATAATATTGATGCTCCCTTTTCCACGCTGCCAAAGACTCGCGGGTTCTTGAAGAAAGGGGGACATTGATTTGTACATTAAAATAGAAATTTTGGGCAAAACCCAATTCAAAGCTTCCCAAAACCTTAGGCGAAGCCATCGCCCGATAGCCAATGAAAACATGGGGAACCAAATCTGTTCGGTGAGCGCTCAAAACATCGGCTTGAAGCCTGTAATACTGAGGGGTCTTGACGTCTTCTTTCTGCGCAGTCGTTTGAAAACCCGAAGCCGATGTAGAAGTATATGATGCGCCAACACCGCTATAAAAATTATTAAAATGTAGCAAAGCTGAACTCTGAGCGCCTAATTGTGTTAATTTATAGCTTTCTTTCATTTGGCTAAAAGTCTTATTTTCAGACATGACTCTCCGCCCCTTTCCGTGCGAAAGTTGAGCATAAAATCCCGTTAAGCGCAGTGAAAATTGTTTATTCATTCGAGTTTCGAAGCCCATACCCAATGCAATGGGGGCTTTGATGGATGTGACATTTTTGGTATCAACAACATTGCCTTCGCAGTCGCAAATTTCTTCTGTTCGCCATGTTTTGATGTGCCCCAAAGGGCTGATTCCAAGAGTAAAATTAAGGTAACTACCCCGATAATCGCGGGTAGGCAAATTGGCATAAAGTTGAGAGGCACGCTTGTACAAAGTCTGCATTCTTTCTTCTAAATCAGAGTCAGTGTTTTGGGCTTGGACGGCAAATGGCAATAACATGAGCGCGGTCATAAAAAGAAAGAAATCGCCATATCGCCATTTTTTAAGTGTAAAAGTTGGTGCCATAAGAGTTAATTTAGAGATGAGATAATATAATAAGCGGATTTGAAGGTTTAGGGATAAAGTAAAAAATAACCTACCCAACTAAGTTCTTCTATTTTCCTTACTCTGCGTTAAATTGCTTTTAAATAATCCATTATTTCTCAATCAATTTGCCTTGATTAAGAAAAATATAAGAACCAATTTGGGTAGTTTATTTTTTACTTTATCCCTTATTCTGATTTTCCACAATTTTCTATTATTTATTGTAATTTCAGTTAATTATAATTCGTCTTTCTTGTTTCCAAAAATTAAAGAAAAGGAGTTATCTTGTTTCCAGAAATTTTTAGAAATTTCCGTAAATGCATTTCATTTACCCAAAACAGTATGTAAAACGTTGATTATCAATGCCTCGAGCCAATTTAAAAGGACAAGCCGAAGTTGAGTTTTTACGCAAAGCCGTTCGTGCAACTTTTGAAAGTTACGCCAATCGCACATTGGTAGCGAACACCAACAAGGGTAATTATGTCCGACTTGCCGAAGAAATTTCGAAAATAGCTCAAGCAAAAGCACAAGGAACTCGGTTAGAAAAGATGGATATGACGGTCAGTGAGGGTCAAGTCCGCAGCCTTTTTATTGAATCCAATAAAGATTTTTTGGATTATTTCGTGGAGGCTTGTTACCTGTACACACAAGGCGTGGGGCGAGAAGCGTTTTTAGCTTTACCCGAAAACGGTGAATTTATTAAAACGTGGGAATCTGAAAATGGGGAAAAGCGTTCTCATTTTTCACCCGTTTTTAATGGTTCAGAAGAGACGTTTCAAGGGGAAAAGTTGAATTTGGAAAGTCAAATCAAAGGTTTAAAAAGGTATTTAAGTCGATTGGCTCTGATTGCCGTTGTGGTTTTAGGCAGTGTTTTAAGCTGTTTTTATCTCTATCATCTGCAAAGTAAACGCTCCATTGAACGCTTGAATATCTGGACTGGCAACATTGAAAATATTGAAAAAGGCAATTTAATACCTTATTTAGATTTTTTAAAACCGCAATCTGATTTTTTAAATGTAGTGGACACGATTATTCAATCGCTCATGACCCCCTCAGTATTTTACAATAAAGAAGCGATTTTACCGATTGTTCATTATAAAAACATAGTGGCTACGAGTGGGTATAAAAAGTACGGCAATTCATTTTATCCCGACCAAATTAGTATCATCCCCATCCACGGGTTTTCAGAAATGCAATTTGATTCAGCCGTTGCGAAGACTAAAGGAATGTCGAGTTACCTCTACAAACGATACAGCCACATAGCCCTTCAAAACGGCGAGACCCACGTGAGTAAGGATATTTTAACGAAGATTATGCAATTGGAAAACAGCAGTTTTGATATTGATTTGATATACATGGGTTATAAAGAGAATATTGATAGTCTCAGTTCAGACGATTTTGTGCTGCGCTACCCGCCCTATAAATTTGACGAATCGGGTTTGCAAAATTATGTGATGACCACCCGACAATGGTGGCAGGAAGCCATCAATAAAACGGGTATTCATTGGCAACAAAATTTTGGGGGGAAAATGCACGATTGTGGTATTTCAAAACCCTACCCAACTGTCCGCGCAAATGCACCCAATCAACGTACTTTTTGGGTAGAACTTTCGCCTGACGCTCAAAATGAGAAAACACGGATGGTGTTGGCGATTGATTTGGTTTTAAAAAGTGAGGATATTCATAGCTTCTTTAATTTTAAAAAAGATTGATATTACATAGTTTTTGCTGTTTTTTACACAACGAGAGGCAGAACTAAACTTTAATTTTGTGTTTTAAGCCTTAATTAGCTTTTATTAAGGAGATAAAGAAGCATTTCAAGGATCCTTTATCAAAATATTCAACTTCCTAAATACCTCAATTCACAGAAATAATCACTTAATTTGCAACTCATTGCGACAACTCTTGGGGAGTTTGATACCTCTCTAAGAGTTTTTATTTAATAACTTAGTCTAATCTTATAAAACTCAATTATGAGTACAAAGAAAACGCTGAAGGAAGATGCCCTCCACTATCATGCTAAGGGGCGCCCCGGTAAAATAGAAGTCATTCCTTCAAAAGAAACAGCTACCCAACGGGATTTAACTTTGGCTTACTCGCCGGGCGTTGCTGAGCCATGTTTGGCAATCGCTGAAAATCCAGAAGATGTCTATAAATATACCGCAAAAGGTAATTTAGTGGCGGTTATTTCCAACGGTACAGCCGTTTTGGGTTTGGGCGATATTGGAGCATTGGCGGGCAAACCCGTGATGGAAGGCAAGGGACTTTTATTTAAAATATATGCCGATATTGATGTTTTTGACATAGAATTGGATACCAAAGATGTTGAAGAATTCATCAGAACGGTGAAAATTCTTGAACCCACTTTTGGCGGTGTCAATTTGGAAGATATTTCTGCGCCCGATTGTTTTGAAATAGAAGAGCGTTTAAAAGAAGAATTGAATATCCCAGTTATGCACGATGACCAACACGGCACGGCTATTATTAGTGCTGCCGCTTTGCTGAATGCCATTGAAATAGTGGGTAAAGATATTTCCTCGGTGAAAATTATTGTGAATGGGGCCGGTGCTTCGGCTATTTCGTGTTCAAAACTGTATCACAGCTTAGGCGCTCAGAAAAAGAACATTTTTATGTTCGATTCCAAAGGCTTAATTCACCCAAGCCGTACCAATTTGGACGGTAAAAAGAGAGAATTCGCCAATGATAATGCGCCAGTTGAAACCACATTGACGGAAGCTTTAGTCGGTGCCGACGTGTTCATTGGGCTTTCAAAAGGCAATGTTTTGACTGGTGAAATGATAGCGCCCATGGCAAAGGATTGTATCGTTTTTGCGATGGCGAACCCTACGCCTGAGATTCCTTATGAAGAAGCTTTGGCCGCTCGCGCTGATATTATTTTCGCAACGGGAAGGAGCGATTATCCGAACCAAGTCAATAATGTACTCGGTTTCCCATACATTTTCAGAGGTGCTTTGGACGTGCGCTCGAAGGTAATTAATGAAGAAATGAAATTAGCTGCTGTGAGAGCCTTAGCGGATTTGGCTAAAAAGCCAGTGCCTGATATGGTAAATATGGCATATGGAATAGACCATTTATCTTTCGGAAAGCAATATATTATTCCAAAGCCAGTTGACCCACGTTTGCTTACAACTGTGGCACCAGCCGTGGCAAAAGCTGCAATGGAAACGGGCGTTGCCAAATTCCCCATCCAAGATTGGGATGCTTATGAAACGCAATTATCGAAGCGATTGGGCTTGGATAATAGGTTGACTAAAGGTATCATCAATAAAGCCAAGCAAAATCCTAAACGGGTGGTTTTGGCGGATGCTGAAAATTTATCAGTCTTAAAAGCGGCTCAACAAGTGCGCGACGAAAAAATTGCAATTCCTATTTTATTGGGGAATATCCATAAAATTAAGGAATTAATTAAGGAAAACCACTTGGATTTATCGCATATCGAAATAATCGACCCATCCAATGCGGTTGAGAACGAGGATAAAGCCCGCTTGGAGAAATACGGCGATATGCTTTTTGCAAAACGCCAACGCAAAGGTTTCAATAAAACAGAAGCGTACGAAATCATACGCCGCCGAAATTATTTCGGTTCCATGATGGTAGAAGCGGGTGACGCGGATGCAATGGTAGGCGGTATGACCCGCAACTATCCTGACACCATTCGCCCTGCTTTGCAAGTCGTCGGTCGTCAAGATGGGGTGAAAAAAGTGTCGGGTATGTACATTTTAATGAGCCGCTTTGGTCCACTTTTTTTAGCCGATACCACCGTTAATTTCAACCCAACCGCTGAGGATATTGTTGAAATTGCTGAATTAGCCGCTAAACAAGTTGAAAAGTTCAATATTAAGCCTCGTGTGGCTTTGTTGACTTATTCCAACTTTGGCAGTGCTGATGGTGATGATGCGATTAAAATGCGCAAAGCGCTTGAAATTTTAAAAGCCAAACACCCTAAAATGATAGTAGATGGTGAAATGCAAGCACATTTACCATTTGATATTGAATTATTAAAAGAGAACTATCCATTTAGTGATTTAGTCGAAGAAGGTGGGGCGAATATTTTAATTTTCCCTAACCTTTCAGCGTCCAACATTGCTTACAACTTAGTGAAAGAAGTAGCGAATATTGAAAAAATAGGCCCCGTTTTATTAGGTCTAAAAAAACCTGTTCATCTTTTACAATTGGGCAGTACCACGCGGGAGATTGTGGATATGATTTCTATTTCGGTAGTGGACGCGCAATCGAATAAATAAAATTTTTATTAATGATAAAAGCCTTCATTATTCCTAAAGTAGGATTAATGAAGGCTTTTTTTTTGAGGTTGTACCCCCTCAGTATAGATAGTGTTTTTTATAAAAATCCTATTATATTCACTAAAGAGCGTTCAAAAAGCACCAAATCGAATCATTTCATGTCGTTCAATGATAGAATCAGGGTGATTGAAGTTGAATATTTTGATTGTTGCGGCTCCAATTGGGGTTTTAGCAACAAGAAAACCCGTTTTTTCAGCGTAAAAATGGTCGTGCCATTTGTCTGTTCGGGGATTAAAAAAGCGAACAAGTTCATCTGGATTATCTACGAATGTGGCTATATCAGAGCCTTTATTGATGTTACAAAGAGGGCATGAAAAGCAAGGTTTGAGGCAACCGTTTTTCCACCGTGTTTAACACTAATAATGTGTTCAATATGAAAAGGGAAATAGGAATAATGAGCATTTAGACGGCAATATTCGCAACGAAATTTAGCCCGATTGACGACTAATTCTTTAAGTTTATTAGACACGTATTGACTCATGAAATAAAACCTTGAGCTCTAATTTTCGCTAATCGAATAAGCCTTTCTAAGACAATAAAATGGTCTAACTCATCTTTTTCAGCAGAATCAAGTTCATTATTTTTAGACTTTTCAGCCAACTGTTCAAAGCGGTGAGTAACTTCTTGAGGCGGATTTAAAGCTAAAACTTTTGAAGGAGGTAGGCTTGCAATTAAGTCCGCAATTTGGTCATAAACACTATATATAGTCATTTTTACTTTTATTTTTAAAACAAATATAGTATAATTGGAGGTTATTTACAACAAGGAACGGTGAAACGTGAAGCTATGAAAATTAAAACAACCATTGTATTATTAATTGGTGCAATTTTTTTCTTAAATACTACTTTAAGAATCAAAAAAACTACCACCGACGGCAACGGCGATTGGGGCGATTATCTCGGCGGTGCGGATAGAAACCATTACTCCGAACTCACCCAAATCAATCCGCAAAATGTCGCTAATTTGAAAGTTGCTTGGACGTATTCAACGGCTGATTCGGGTCAAATGCAGGTGAATCCATTGATTATTGATGGCGTTTTATATGGTGTCACGCCCACCGTGCAAGCCTTTGCTTTGGATGCCGCAACAGGTAAAGAAATATGGACATTTGGCGATAAATTAAACGCTTGGCACAGCAACAGCCGCGGTGTAGCATATTGGACTGATGGCACTGAAAAGCGCATTTTACACACAATTGGCTCATTTTTATACTGTATTGATGCTAAAACGGGCAAATCAATCACATCTTTTGGCGATAATGGTAAAGTGGATTTGCACGAAGGACTCCCCTCAGTAGCGAAGGATAAATTCATCGTTTCAAACACTCCCGGGACTGTTTTTGAAGATTTGATTGTCATGCCTGTGCGCTTATCGGAAGGTGCAGACGCCGCCCCGGGCGATATTCGAGCATTTAATGTAAAAACAGGGAAATTAGCGTGGACATTTCACACCATTCCATATCCGGGCGAAGCAGGTTACGAAACTTTCCCACCCAATGCTTATAAAAATGAAGAAGTCGGTGCTGCCAACAATTGGGCGGGCATGTCCGTGGATAAAAAAAGGGGTATTTTATATGTGCCCACGGGTTCAGCAGGATATGATTTTTATGGTGGTCAACGCTTAGGTACAAACCTTTATGCCAATTGTCTACTCGCTTTAAATGCGCGCACCGGTGAGCGTTTATGGCATTTTCAAACCACGCACCACGATATATGGGACAGAGACCTTCCCGCACCACCCAATTTAATTACCATTAAAAAAGACGGTAAAATGGTGGATGCCGTGGCGCAAGTTACCAAACAAGGTTACATTTTTGTGTTTGATAGAGTGACGGGCGTGCCCATTTTTCCGATAAAAGAAATCAAAGCACTCAAATCAAAACTCAACGGTGAAATCGCTTGGATAACCCAGCCTATTCCCACAAAGCCAGCTCCTTATGCGCGTCAAGCCTACGAATTGACTGAAAAAGACATCAGCCCTTACGCTGAGAACCGTGAAGAGCTGATTCAGCGTTTTAAAACTTTTAAGAAAAAACGCTTCGCTGCGCCAAGTGCAGAAGGCACGGTCATTCTCCCCGGCTTCGATGGTGGAGCAGAGTGGGGTGGAGCGGCTGCCGACCCCGATGGCATCCTTTATGTCAATGCGAATGAAATGCCATGGATTTTGACCATGATTCCGACGCCCAGCAAAGACGCTTTGGCGCATTTGCCGTTGGGCGAGCGCACATATATCGTCTCATGTAGTCCTTGTCACGGTGCGGATAAAAAAGGTAACCCCCTCAGTAATTACCCTTCGTTGGTGGATATTGGTAAAAAAAGAAGCCGAGAATTTATTCATAATATCATTTCAAAAGGCAAAGGAATGATGCCCGGTTTTGGTACTTTGAGCTCGGATGAAAAACAAGCAATCATTGACTTTTTGCTCGGCATGGAGAAAAAAGAAGTGGGTAGAGATGCTCATTCAGCAAGCAAAACACCCTATACGCCTTACACAAGTACCGGCTACAATAAATTTTTGGACAGTAAAGGACATCCAGCCATCACACCGCCGTGGGGAACGCTCAACGCCATTGACCTCAACACTGGCAAATACGTTTGGAAAATTCCTTTCGGGAATGAACCCAATTTAAAAGATAAAAATACGGGTACTGAAAACTACGGTGGTCCCGTCGTCACCGCCAGCGGCTTACTTTTCATAGC
>JANMYC010000749.1:0-2580 GCA_031381715.1 Saprospiraceae bacterium | reverse complement strand
AGTTAATTTGTTATTACCTTTGACTTAGAATTAATCTAAATAACAATCTAAAAATATAAAAGCTATGGCATATTCAGAAAAAGTAATGGAGCATTTCCACAATCCACGCAACGTGGGTACTTTGGATAAAAGCAGCAAAAGCGTTGGTACAGGTCTTGTAGGAGCACCTGAATGTGGAGACGTTATGCGCCTTCAAATCGAAGTGGATGAAGCGAGTGGCCTTATCAAGGATGCTAAATTCAAGACTTTTGGTTGTGGATCAGCTATTGCATCATCTTCTTTGGCAACAGAATGGTTGAAGGGTAAATCAATTAATGAAGCTCTTTCTATCGATAACATGGATATCGTGGAAGAACTGGCTTTGCCACCAGTAAAAATTCACTGCTCAGTATTGGCAGAAGATGCTATCAAAGCAGCTATCAAGGACTACCAAGTAAAAAATGGTATTGAAGTGACTGTTGCAGAAGTTGCACACCATTAATGTATAGACATTAGTTCCGAGAATCGGAATAGGTTGTAGACATTAGATTTTGAGTTAAAAATACTGGAAATCTAACCTTCTATCATCTAACATCTATTTTCTAACATCTAATGAAATAAAAATGATATTTGTAGCTGATTCCGCTAAGGAAAAAATAGAAGAAATCCGAGAA
Source organism: Saprospiraceae bacterium (assembly GCA_031381715.1). GTDB lineage: Bacteria > Bacteroidota > Bacteroidia > Chitinophagales > Saprospiraceae > JAAFJT01. The sequence continues at coordinate 1,927 of JANMYC010000749.1, read as the reverse complement.
AAAGGAAGTTTGACCAAGAACCATTTCGTGCGTGTGAGCGTAGTAAGTGGGGGATGTTCGGGCTTGTCTTATAAAATGGATTTCGATAATGAAAGTAAGCCGAATGATCAAGTATTTGAGCATAATGGTGAAAAAGTAGTGACAGATTTGAAAAGTTTCCTTTATCTTTTCAACACCACATTGGAATTTTCAGGTGGTTTGGACGGCAAAGGTTTCGTTTTTAATAACCCAAATGCTGCTCGTACATGTGGTTGTGGTGAGAGTTTTGCAGTGTAAAGACCTCAAGTGAGGGGAGTAATAAAAAATCCGATGCTGTTATCAGACATCGGATTTTTTTATGGTACCCCCTCAGTATAAAGACTAAAAATATCGAAACTTAGTCATTAATTGTCTTCCAAATCAAATCTTTTAATTCCATTAAACCCTTTTGAGTAACAGCTGAAATAAATACTACGGGAATCCCCTTGGGCAATTCGTCCTTCAACAAATCAATCATTTCATCGCCCATAATGTCCATTTTAGTAATGGCTAAAATGCGGGGTTTGTGGAGCAATTCGGTGTTATATTGCTCCAATTCATTGATTAAAATGTCGTATTCAGCTTTTATTCCCCTTTCTGTATCGCAGGCAATGAGGAAAAGAAGGGTTGCATTTCGCTCGATATGGCGTAAAAAACGATGTCCTAAACCTTTACCTTGATGTGCATCCTCGATAATACCGGGTATATCTGCCATCACAAATGACCTAAAATCACGGTATTCTACGATGCCTAAATTGGGAACAATGGTCGTAAAAGGATAAGATGCTATCTCAGGTTTTGCAGCAGAAACAGAAGCCAACAAAGTAGATTTACCTGCATTTGGGAAACCCACTAAGCCCACATCTGCAAGCACTTTCAGCTCAAGGATAACCCATTTTTCGTCTCCGGGTTCACCTGGCTGAGCAAAACGCGGTGTTTGGTTGGTAGGAGTGGCAAAATGAGAGTTGCCTAAGCCACCTCTACCACCTGGGAGCAAGATACGCTGTTCTCCGTCTTCGGTGATTTCAAATAATACTTCTCCCGTTTCAGTATCTTTTGCAACTGTACCGAGGGGCACTTCTAAAATGACATCTTGACCATCGGCACCAGTACAATTTTGTCCAGTTCCATATCCACCATCGGAAGCAAAAACGTGTTTTCTGTATTTTAAGTGGAGTAAAGTCCACATATTGCTACTACCCCTCAGTATAATGTGTCCACCACGGCCTCCATCACCGCCATCGGGTCCTCCTTTTGACACAAATTTAGCTCGGTGAAAATGGGCAGAACCTGCTCCACCTTTACCACTTCGGCAATTTATTTTTACGTAATCTATAAAGTTATCCATTATTAAAATACATCAGTTTTCAGTTTTAAGACATAAAATAGGACTATTACTGACTGATTTGGGCGCAAAGATACTGAGGGGGGAGGTAAAAAAATAGCCCCATTCGATAATGAGGCTATTTTATTTAGAAAAGTATTGAAAAAGGTGATTTTCATGCTTTTTATTAAGCTAAAATATCAACCATTTCGAGTAAAGTCTCATTTATGCGCTGATGATGTTTGATGGCTACCTCAAAAGGTGTGTAAGAGATATCGCCACTTATTTGACCAATCATCACGCCTTTTTTACCGTCTCGCAAAGCGCGTACTGCCTCGAGCCCCAATCTACTTGCCAATACACGGTCTAAAACGGTGGGGCGACCACCTCTCTGAATATGCCCTAAAATAGTGACTCGAATATCTTTTGATAAAAGTCGAGGTTTTATTTGTTGTAAAATTTCAAAAGCACCGCCTGCATCATCTCCCTCGGCAACGACTACTACACTGGCGCGTTTTTTATTTTCATAATTAGTATTTAGCGTTTTTACTAAAACATCAAAATTTGTGAAAGTTTCAGGCACTA
>JANMYC010000503.1:0-6655 GCA_031381715.1 Saprospiraceae bacterium | reverse complement strand
GCCTCATTCAACGAAAAATTTGATGCTTTGGCAAAATTCGTGAAAGAAACCACCATCAATCGTGGCAAACCCTCTCACACGACGGTTGATGCGCTTTTTGCAGCAGGTTATGACAAAGCCAATTTAGTGGATATTCTTATCGTCATTGGCGACAAAATCATTTCTAATTATTTCCATGGCATCACGCAAATTCCTATTGATTTTCCTGTTGCACAGCCTTTGGAATCGGTCAAAGCGTAAAAAATTTAATGCGGCTATCTCAAAAAATAGCCATTTTGAGATAGCCGCATACCCCCTCCCGATATTCTCGGGACAAGTCCGTATTTTTAATCACTCGACTTTCTTTTATAATTTCTTTTCATATTTTAAAATAAAAATAAAATGACTTCTGTTAAAAAAATTGCCATTTTTGGCTTCTTCATGCTCTTTTTGAGCCTTTTCACAAGCAATACTGTTACAGCTCAAACAGCTGAAAAGAATGTAACAATCATTGAATTAATCCAAACGCCTGGCATATTCACTACACAAGAGCTTAATCTTAAACCGGGCAAATATCAATTCCGCATCGTCAATCAAAATGTTGACCACGAACTTGGTTTTGTCATCCAAAAAGCAGAAGATGCGGGTAAAGATGTGATGAAAAACAACGTTCCCAACTCATTTGCCAGCAAAACGGTCAAGGCAGGTGAAGCCGCTTATACAGGTGTCGTGGACTTTACGGCAGCAGGCGACTACGTTTATATTTGTCCATTAAATCCTACGCCGCATTATAAAATTAAAGTGCAATAATTGTTTTTGCAAAATGTAGGTTTTGCTTAAAAATACTGAGGGGGTGCTTCTACGTTGTTGGAAGTACCCCTAGTATTTTACTCTTTTTTTAACGAAAAACGCTTGATTATCTGTTTGATAATCAAGCGTTTGAACCAAGTACTACCTACTTCTTAAATCTAACACAATTGAAGCCACTGAAATCAATGTGATAACAATAGATAAAATCAGGTTTGGATGTATTCTTTTAAATATGTCTGGAAAATTTGCTGGCGGTTCTACACCGTCGGGCCAAGTGCTTGTGCGTGGAAACAATAAGGCAGGCATAAACATTCCCCAAAAAAAGATAGGTGATAGTCCTACAAACCATGTGACAAGTATAGCGTTTTTATCGGCATAATTGCCCCACAAAAGAAACAAAGCAAGGCACTGAATAAGCGTAATAGATAAATACTGAACAGCCCAATGTAGCCGTGCGTGGGGTGTCCATTGTGGGTTAGTCATGTGTGTTTTGTTTAAATCCATTATTGTCGGAACAATGATTGTGATAGTACACAAAACCGTAAAGATAATTTTTGACGTAGCGTCCATATTCTTTTCGTTTAATTTAATGAATTAATTTATTTTAGTGAATGGTAAGAATGTCACCTGTTTCAAGTATAAATGTGCGGGTATCTGGTGCTTTAATCGTTGCTGAATTCACAAACTGTTGAGCATCACCATCGTACTTCAAAATAAATTTATCATGAAAAGAGCCGCCTTTAAAGTTGTAATGAATAGGTACGGCAATCTTCGGTTTGAGAATAGTACAGAGTTCGGCTGCCTGTGTGGCACTCATCACTACTTGCTTATTAAACATAGGTCGAATCATCAAGCCGTTGACGGAAAGAATCGCCAAATCAATGTCTTGAAAACGTTTTTTTATCTCACTCAGCTCTGGAATGAATTGGGTATCACCACCAAAATAGATGAATCTATCGCCTGATTCTAGCATGTATGTAATTTCTTTGACTTTATGTTTGCCAGGACACGCCGTTATTTCTACGCCGTCAATGGCTACGTTTTGCCAAGGGTCAAGTTCATAAACCTGCTTAAAGCCCGCCGCTTTTACGGCATTGCCCATGCCAACTGGCACAACAAACGGCACATTCTTATCGGCGTACGTTTTAAATGTTTCTATATCAAAATGGTCGTAGTGATTGTGCGTGACAAGAACCATTGACAGTTTTGGGAGTTTGTCTTGGGAAAAGGCAAGGGGTTCACCATGATAATAGCCGCTTTTTTCGCTGAACCACGGGTCGGTCAGAATTATTTTAGACCCCACAGTAATGAGCGTGGTGGCATGACCAATCCGAACAAATTTTATGGTGTAGGCTTTGGGCTTTGTCGTATGTACACTCAAAAGTTTTTGAGGGTAAGTATCTCTGACTGGAGAAACCAGTAATTTGGAGGAACAGCTTTGGAAAATAATCACGGCTGCTGCTAAGATTAGACAATTGATTTGCTTCATAATTTATTTTATTTAATGATTATGGTGCAAAATTCAGCCGTCTGTACAACCTGTGCATTCACCTATGTTAACTTCGGTGTATGAGCTATTTGATAGCGTATCCTTGAAAGCGATTGAGGTTTAATGCCCAGATAAGCCGCAATAAGATATTGTGGCACGTGCTGAACAATATCTGGAAACTCTTTCAGCATAGCCAAATACCGTTGTTCGGCAGTCTCTGTGAGCAAACTGATTTCCCTTTTTTCTTTCCGCAGATAGAGATAATTGGCAATTTTCAAGGCAAACTGTTGCCAATGTATGGATTTATGAAGTAGTGCCTGATACGTATCAAAACTCCATTGGGTAAGTATCGCATTTGTTTCGGCACGGATAAAAATTTTAGAAGGTGTCTGGGTGATAAAACTGGCATAAGCCGTAATGAATTTATGATTGCCAGAAAAATCTTTTACATACTCATCGGCATCATTCAAAACGAGAAAACTAAAAGTACCCTCGTGAATAAACGAAAATGACCTGCAAGTTTGCCCCTCCGAAATAAGGAATTCACCTTTTGCCAATTTGACATCTTTCCCAATACTCATAAAATCATTAATTTCTTCGTCGCTAAACGCGCTTAGTGATTTCAAAAAAGCTGCTAAATGTTTTGAGTCGCTCATTACTCTATTTTTTACTTTATTCGAACAGTAGGCAAATATAACTGTTTCGGTGCGAAAAAAATACCCCTCAGTATAAATGCCTTTTTTAACGCCAAAACGCTTGACTATCGGTTTGATAATCAAGCGTTTGTGCGTTTAGCACCCCCTCAGTATATACCCGATTTTCAATAAATACCGAATTGTTTGAAATGGTGGGTAAAGTGTTTGCTGTGCGCTATTTGCCATTGTATTTTATCTAAATTGCCGAATACGCCGTGGGTTGGTGTGTGTTGCGGATTTTCGATAAAGTATTTGTCAAAATCATTCAGTTCAGTGATTAAATAATTGACGGCTTCTGCGAAATTATTGGTAATGGGTTCGGCTAAATTATTGCCAACAAGAAAAAACTTTGCGCCTGTTGGCATTTCTTGATTGCTCATCAAATACTCTATCAGTCTATTTTCTTCCCTGTAATTTTGCAAAGGCTTATTGCCATTTGAAAATTGAACGGTTACAGCCAAATGTTCTACCATCAATTGGGCGGTTAAAATGCCAAATTTAGGCTTCGTGTCGGCGGTCAAAAGTGAAAGACTTTCCAGTATTTCTTTTCTATCCTCAAAATTAATGAAACGGTTATTTTCCATTTGTTGGGTTGGTTTTAATGCGTGAAATGACAAATATCGAAAGAATATTTATTGCAATAGCCACATAACCGACATAATTGAAATGCTCATAAAGCCCGCTAACTTCATTTTTAATAACAATTGCACCTGCCAAAAATGCCGCCACGCCCGACCCTAATTGTTGAACTGACGCATTAAAAGCCATAAAACTGCCCCTTTGTTGTGGTTCAACAGAAGCTGTTACGGTTGCGGTTGCAGGAATGACCCGACCACCGATAATGATAAAAAAGATACTCGTAATAACTAAAACCAATGGAACGGGTAGGCGAGGAAGGTTTGTTATCAGTAAAATCATGGGTAAAATGAGTAAAGCAAAGAAGATATACACCTGTTTTTTACCCAATTTATCGCTGTATTTCCCAATCAACGGTGAGCTAAAAAACGTAAAAAAGCCGCTTACCAAATAGATTAAACTCAATTGGCTTTCGGCAAAACCAACGTTTGCAACCATATATGGACTCAAAAAAGTAAAGACAATGAAGTGTCCCGACATTAGAAAAAACGTTAATAATAAAGCGTTTCGTTGATTGGGCGATTGTAAAACGGCACTTACGACGGCATACCATTTTTGATTTACACGATTGCGTTGCAAATGTATCGTCATGTTTTCCATGTATTTCAATAGAAAAACGCCAATAATCAGGCTTAGTGTGCCTAAAAAATAAAATGGTGTGTTCCAATTAGATTTATTTGCTAAAATCAATCCAATGGGAATACCAACCACCGAAGCCAATGAAAATGCACCCATAACCAAACCGATTGCTTTGCCTCTGCGCTCCTCGGGTACGGCATCGCCCACGATTGCCATGACTAATGAACCCAATAAACCGCCAAAAGCACCCGTGAAAATTCGGGCGGCTACCAGAAATTCAAATGTATTGCCCAATGCACAAAGAAAAGTACCGATGATAAAACCTGCGTATAAAAACAGCAAAGCCAATTTCCGATTGTATTTGTCCAAAAAAAATGCGCCAATGAGACCCGAAACAGCCGCGCTAAAAGTATAGGCTGAAACGACCACTCCAAATTGTGCCGGATTAATGTTAAGGCTTCGCATGAGTTGAGGTCCAAGGGGCATCATGATAACAAAATCGACGATGTGCGTAAACTGCACGGCTGCCATGAGTGCAATGAGGATATTTTCTTTTTTCATTTTTTATAATTGATGTCTTTTCGCAAGGCTTCAAATTGAGCGATACTTTTTTGTAAGTCATTGTCTTCCAATGTGTATTTATCGAGTAGGTTTGACAAATGATACAAACTATCCTCCGTTTCGGCGACAATAAAATTGGAAAAACGAATGGGGATTTTGTCAAAAGACAAGACGTTTTCATAAAATTGGAGGGCGTCTAATTTTTCTTCGACAAAGGCTAAATCAACGTTTGAAAAACGATGCCTGTGTTCGACAGGCATCGTTTTCAGTAAATCAAGTAGAGATACGCTATTTTTATCTGCATCGATTGTCTCTTGCATCGTATCAATTTAGATTTAAACCTTATCTGCAAATACAGGATTTGGGTTTCTTGATAAAATAAAAGGACGTTCTAAAATGAGAATTGCTGTCATAATAATCGCCGCGAATCCAGGTTCCATCAGCGTGCCACCAATCGCATCACCTGCGGTAGCGTGAGAACCAATTGCACCGTGCATCAAAAAAATAATACCCAATGCAGCATAAGGTCTGTATTTTTTGAAGAGCAAACCGACACCCCCCAAAAGGTCAATCGTGCCAACGAGAAACGTCCAAGTGTGGTCGTAATGAAGTCGTCCCATTGATTTTATAAACATATCAATGCCCACAAATGGGCCTACTGTTTTTAAAATACCAATGGTGATAAACTGAAAAGCACCCAAGCCAATCAGTATGTAAAGCGCAATTTTTTTAGCTTTCATTTTCTGAAAAATTTAAATATTGATGAACAATTTTTCTGCACTCCAACGGTGTTTTGGGGCTTTTTCCATAAAATCGTTGGCAGTATCCCTGTAACCCAATGCAAAAAGTGCCACACTGCGTAAGTTTTTCTCGGGCAAACCCAATAATGCGTCCACTTTTGCGGGGATAAAACCTTCCATGGGCGTTGCGTCAATTTTCAAACTTGCGGCGGCAATAATGCCCGTTCCAAGCGCAATAAATGCTTGTTTTGCTGCCCAATGGTATTGTTCATTTTGAGGTAAAGCAACGATGGATTGCATCATTCTGTCTTTTAAGCCAAAAGCCAAAAGTTTTTCGACGGGCATACCCGATGTATCGGAGTAGGCTTGTAAGTATTCATCAATGTGGGCTTCTGAAACCGAATTCCAAGCGGCAAAAACCAAAACGTGGGAGCTTTCAACCATTTGAGCCTGCCCGTAAGCCAAAGGCTGCAATTGTTTTTTCACCGCCTCGTTTTCAATCACGATGACATTGTAAGGTTGCAAACCATAACTCGATGCCGATAATCGGATGGCATCCAAAATCGTTTGTAAATCAGAGGCAGGGAGTTTTTCACCCGTCATTCTTTTTGTTGCGTAACGCCAATTAAGGCTTTCAATAATAGTCATTTTTCTACTTTTTTAAAAATTAAGTTGCAAACCTACAACCCAATACTATATCTTTGCAAGTAGTACATTGAAACTGTACTAATATGGTAAACCATAGTGTTTTGATAATCAATAAGTTAAAATGGAAAATAATTCAAAAATAATTTGCCCCGTTCATCATTCGCTTGATATTTTGAGTGGAAAATGGAAATTGCCCATACTTCATGCGCTGCACAAAGCAAGTCCGAAACGGTTTAAGGAATTGGAAAGGGAAATTGAAGGCATCACGCCCACCATGCTCACGACGCAGTTACGTGATTTGGAAAAAAATGGGCTAATCAGTCGAGAAGCTTTTGCGACAGTGCCGCCAACCGTCGAGTATCGAACAACGGAACTGGGGCAAACGTTGAGACCCTTAATTCAAGAAATTCAAAAATGGGGAAAGTTTCATATTGCGGCAATTTCAAAAGAGGGCAATTTGGTAGAACAGCCTAAGTAAAAGAGGGCTTGGATACCCCTCAGTATAAATGGCTTTTTAA
>JANMYC010000071.1:0-1681 GCA_031381715.1 Saprospiraceae bacterium | reverse complement strand
GTACGGTTTTTCGCTCACCAAACCACCTTTTACGAGGTTTTTCAGAATGAAAGCCATGAAAAAATTGGGCTTTTTATGCTTTTCCTCGTAAGCAAATTCAAAGGTTACGTTGCAATGCGCGAGCATTTGAGTAACGTTCATTTTGCCCCATTGTGCTGGAGTTGCGTTTGACAAATTATTGATGCGAGATATTATTTCGTTAGAAACTGATGCCGTGAAAATATTTGGTAATGCCATGATTTTTTTATTTTTTTATTTGATAAAATATTGATTTTTAATGTTTTGGAAGTTAGTGTTTGGAAGACTTCGGGATTATCAAATCTCTTAGTAAATACATCACATCGGTGTAATAGTGCGCACTTCCACATTGCCGCCCATGTGTAAAATCGGACACCCTTTTGCCAGTTCTACGACTTGATCCAAACTATTGGCTTTTAGAATCAAATTGCCACCGAGCGTTTGATTTTCGGAAATGTTGATGCCTTCTTGAACCGTGCTATCAGCAAAAATACGCTTGCCTTCAAAGCCTAATTGATGCGTGCTAACCAAGCGTTCTTGAATAGCTAAACCGCCGATAAAACTGCCCCATTGTTGGTGCATTTCAGCCATTTCAGTTTCAGTTGGCTGATAAGTGAAATTGGGTTCAAATCTGAACAAAAGCATAAATTCTTGAGACTGTACCATAATTTTTTAAATTTAAATTGTTAAAGATTTAATCGTTAATTATGATACAAAGGTAGAGGGCAGCTGAGCGGCTTATCTTGTCCTATGACAAGAAGTTATTTTTTTGAAAAAAAATTTTATTTGGATAAAGATGACAGCTTTTTATAGACAGCCACGTGTAAAAAGATAATGGTCGGCGGCGCGAAAGCGGGAATAAAACAAAAGGGAAATTGCGCCAAGGCATCAACGCCTTGCGCGCCCGTTTCGATGGATATTTTAGCTAAAATATTAGCGGTGATAGCGGTAAAAAGAATGTCAATTGTACCAAATATATTCCACGCTAAAGCCCATTTTTGGGCATTTTTTCTCTTGTTTTCAAGGGCATTTGCCACGAAAACGCTTAAAATAGCCGTTATCATATCACCCGCACCAGCAATAACGGCGAACCATTTGGGCAGTGCATCATGGACAGCCAATAGTATAAAAAACACCCCAACCAAGCGGAAAATATGTACCCGTACGAGGTCTTGCAATAGGGTGTTTTCCAAAACCGTTTTGTATATTTTCAAGTTGATAACCACCGTAAAAAGGAACAATGCCAACGGAAATGTACCATACAACAAAACCATCGGTGGCAAAAAAACTTTATCAAAAAGCCCATTAAAACTGCATGTCGCTATGTACCCTAAATACAAAACGTAAAAACCTAAAACCGTATAAAACAAGCGGTTTTCCTTACCGATAGGTGCACTTTTTTTAACCAAAAGGGCAATTAAAAAAATAGCGAAAGGAAAGACTATCAAAAAAGATGTCGCTATCCATTGTGGTAAATTGTAAGTAATCATTGGGTAATATTGATGTTTAGAATAGATAAATTTAGTTACATATATATCAATGCTTTATGAAGAAATCAAGAAAAAATCCTAATACCATTACAGATAAGAAGAATGTGAGACCTCCTAACAAATAGGATAAAAGGGCTTTTATATAATTTATCTTTTTGTTTTTATCAAATGTC
>JANMYC010000489.1:0-6314 GCA_031381715.1 Saprospiraceae bacterium | reverse complement strand
CTTGGACCTGGCAAATATTCCTCCAAATCATCATTATTGGCATTGATTCGGACGGATAAAGTCTGTTGTGCTTGGCTTACATAGGCGAGTAAGCAGCACAAAATTAAGGAGTAAAATGCTTTCATTGCTATTGTTTTAAGTTTTAATTCATTTTAAAACGTGCGAATAAAAACACTGAATGTTACCTTAATTTTAAGTTTAGATTATCTTAATATTAAATTTATTTTCTACTGAATTCCTTTCTTAAAATAATTACCCCGCTTGCGTTGCTGATATGTTTCAATGGGGTGTTTGAGATTTGTTTATAATAGTAGCTGGGTAAGTGTAAAAGACCCGGCTTCGTTAAAGTCTTCCACAAACAATGTTTTTATTGGAAGAACTTGAGCGCGACGAGGTGTTGTATCAATTTATAGTGGCTGGAACGAATAAGCCTTTAAACTTTACATTAAATTAAGGTGCAATTAGTAATAGCTTAACATTAAAACTATTCTTTTGTTGATTAAAAAAATTGACCGAACAACTATCATTTACGCCTTTACTCATTCCATCAATTTTACTATTTTTAAATATATAATAAAGCTATGAAAATAATTTCACGACAGTGTGTCTGCACGCTGCTGTTAAGCCTCTGCTGTGCTTTCAGCGCACTTGCCCAAAATGCTCTTGCTATCTCTGGCAAGGTTTCCTCCGATAAAGGAGAGGGAATACCGGGCGTCTCCATTTATGTTAAAGGAACGACTAAAGGTGTCATTTCAGATGAGAATGGTGCTTTTAAAATCGAGAATTTAGCGGAAAAATCAAGGCTCATTTTTTCGGCAGTTGGTTTTTTAACGCAAGAAATGGAAGTCAATAACCAAACTCTTTTTGAAATTACTTTAAAAGAAAACTCCGAAGCACTCAATGAGGTGGTTGTTACCGCTTTGGGTATCAAAAGAGACGAAAAATCGTTGGGTTTTGCGGCACAAACCATCAGTGGCGATGCGGTGGTGGATGCCAAATCCAACAACTGGGTCAATACCCTTTCTGGAAAAGTGGCGGGGCTTAATATTCAAGGTGCAGGGGCGGGACCTATGGGTTCTTCTCGGATTACACTGAGGGGGGAGAGTTCGTTGAATTTGGACAACAATCAAGCCTTAATTGTGGTGGACGGTGTGCCTGTGAGTAGTAAAATTACGGGCACGGGTAACAATTCACACTTAGCTGCCGATAGCCCCGTGGATTATGGTTCGAGCCTTTCCGACCTCAATCCCGATGATATTGAAAAAGTGACCGTTTTAAAAGGACCGGGCGCAACGGCGTTGTATGGTAGCCGTGCGGCAGGTGGGGCGATTATTATTACCACCAAATCGGGTGCAAGAAAAGAAAAAGGGATTGGTATTACCTTCAATTCTAATTTTAATATAGAACAAGTCAATCGCTATCCCGACTACCAATTTGAGTATGGGGAAGGGCGTACCGATGCGTATTATTCGTATTTGGATAGTCCCGATGGCATCAACACCAGTACATTAGCCGCCGCAGGACGGGCTTGGGGACCTAAATTTAATGGTCAAAATTATTTTCAATACAACCCCAATTCGCCAACGGGTAAGCCGACAGAGCGCACGCCGTGGGTTGCTCATGACGATTATATTTCGGGCTATTTTCAAACGGGTCAAACCTATTCCAACAGTCTTTCTTTTGAAGGCGGCAGTGAAACGGGGTCAGCCCGCTTGTCTTTGACCCATCTTAAAAATGAGTGGATTATTCCGAATACGGGTTTTGAACGCTTGAACGCAGCGTTGTCCGTCAATCAAAAAATATCAGACCGTTTGAAAATTTCGGGAAAAGTGAATTATTACAATAAAAAAAGCGATAATTTGCCATTGGCGGGTTACAACAACCAATCGTTGATGTATTTTTTGATTATTGGACCTGCGCCTAATGTCAAACCCGAATGGTATAAACCGTATTGGGAAGAGGGTTTAGAGAACGTGAAACAGAAAAATCCGTTCAATCCCGGCCCCGACAATCCTTATTTGGGTATGTATGAAATGCTGAATACGATGAATAAAAATGGGTTTATCGGCACTGTTTCAGCGAATTATCAAGTTACACCAAAATTGGATTTGATGGTACGTACGGGTACGGATTTGTCGTTTGAATTTCGCTCTCAACAACGTCCTTTCAGTATGACCAAATTTCCACGGGGTATGTTCCGTGAGCAAAATGTGTTCAGTTATGAAAGCAATTCAGATTTTTTATTGACGTATAAAGACAATTTAACCCCAAAAATAACTTTAACCGCTTCGGGTGGCGGTAATGCGATGCGCCAAACTTATGATTTTGCGGGTTTATATGCCGACCAGTTGGCGCAACCGGGCATTTATCAAATTTCAAACAGCTTAGACCAAGCCGTAGCTGACCCATTGAAAACTAAAAAAGCCATCAACAGTGTGTATGGTACTGCCCAATTTGCTTTTGATGAAAAAATATTTGTGGACGTAACGGGGCGCAACGACTGGTCAAGCACTTTGCCTTTTAAAAATAACTCATTTTTCTACCCCTCAGTATCTACGAGCTTTTTGTTGAATGAATTGTTCACTCTGCCACAAGCTGTATCTTTTGCAAAAGTGCGGGCATCGTGGGCGCAAGTGGGCAACGATACCCGCCCGTACCAAACTGACCGATATTATGACCGTATTTACGGCAATAGTTTTACAAACCCTTCGCAGCTTTTCAATGCAGAATTAAAACCTGAAATCACCGCAAGTTATGAGTTTGGGATAGATATACGTCTTTTCAAAAGCCGTTTAGGTCTTGATATGGCGTATTACAACAACAACAGCCGCAACCAAATTCTCTCTATTCCGCTTGACCCTGTATCGGGTTTTTCAACGGCATTGATTAATGCGGGTTTGATAAACAGTCAAGGCGTGGAGGTAAAACTCAATGCAAAACCCATTGTTTCACCCAGTTTTACGTGGAATACCACTTTGATTTGGTCACGCAACCGCAGCTATGTACGTGAGTTGGCGGCAGGCATCACCAACCAAATTATTTATGGACACAATACCAACGTTACCATCGAAGCCAGAGTGGGCGGTCTGATGGGCGATATGTACGGACGTGGTTTTCAACGCGCACCCGATGGTCAAATCATTTATTCCACAAACGGTTTGCCCGCACAGCTTGACCCTGTGGCGAAAAAATGGGGTAACGCTTTTGCCGATTGGAAAGGCAGCGTGATGAATGAATTTACGATTAAAAATGTCCGTGTGAGTATTTTATTGGATGGACAATATGGTGGTGACATGTATTCTCAAACCAGCCATAAAAACAACACATTGGGTAAAACCAAAGTTACGCTCCCAGGTCGTGAGGGCGGTGTATTGGGCGTAGGTGTTGTGAAACAAGCCGATGGCAACTTTGTGCCAAACACGACCAAAGCCGCCGCCAGTGCTTATTACGACAATTACTACCAAATCAGCAATGCCGAAACCAATATATTCGATGCGTCTTTTTTGAAAATTCGGGAAGTGCGAATTGAATTTAACTTACCAACTAAATGGTTGAACAGCATCGGTATTCAAAAAACAAGTTTGGCATTTTTTGGACGTGACTTGTTTAATTTTACCAAATTCCCTGGGTTTGACCCCGAAGGTGGTAATTTGAACAACGGTACGCTTACGCCAGGGGTGGAATTGACGCAATTTCCATCGGCTCGCACTATTGGGGCGAATTTGACTTTGAAGTTTTAATTTAAATATACCCCTCAGTATTTCGCCCGTTTTATCAAAATTTTATTGGAAAAAAGGCGAAATACTGAGGGGGTAATTTAACGCAATAAACATTGGAAATAAAATGAAATTTCTCACTCCGCTTTTTTTTATCGTTTTTTTAATGCCAAAAAGCAGTTATGGACAACAACATTTAATCAAGGCTGGGGCATTTTTCTTCCCCAATAGTGTCTATGATTTGGGTTTTGAAACTAAAATTGCGAAAAAATGGACTGGGCAAGTATCGTTTACTAAATCATCAGATTTGTTTTCAGAATATAGCGATTCTGATAAGCATCTGTGGGCTTTTCAGGTAAGACATTATTTAAAAAGTAATTGGGTAAACTCTCTTTATAGTGGCTTGGTTGTCCAGAAATACAGTAAAGATGAAAAGATTTATTATGTTACTCATCCAGAATTAAGCACCGCTACCAGTGTAGATAAAAGATGGGGTGGTGGTCTTATAGTTGGTTATCAATTTAAAATATTTCGCCGTTTAGGTTTGGATATTCACGGAGGGCTTATTGCTCAACGTGGGAAGAAAGAAACAACTGAGGTATATAAAGTTACAAAACCGAATAGTGTTGAAAATGAAACAATTACGTTCAAATTACATCCATTTTGGGGTGTGAATTTATATATGGCTTTGGGTAAAATGTTTGTTTCAGATACGGACAAAAAATCGAAATCTGAGAATTGAAATCATTGAAAATTCCTTCTTGAACACCGCTATTTGAAACGTATTAATATTAAAATTTTAATTAAAAATAAAAAATAAAATGAAAAAACAAATCATATATTGCCTAATAGCAACTTTGGGGCTTTTTTTAGGTGGTTGCGCCAAAAATTTTGAAGACCTCAACAGCGACCCCAACCGTCCGAAAGACGTTACGCCAGGTGTTATTTTAGGGCAAATGCAATACCGCATTGTTAGCAATAGTATTTCAGCTGCCCGCAATTTTACGCATGAATTAATGCAAATGGATGCGCCCCGTGCCAGCACAAGTGGATTGGGTTTACACCGCTACATCGTGAATCCGGGGGCAGGTGTGTGGACGAGTTTTTATCAAAATTTGACGGATATTGAAGACATATACGCCATTTCAGACCGTTTGAAAGAAAATAATTACAAGGCAATTGCCTTGGTTTATAAAAGTTGGGCGTATTCAATTTTGACGGATTTGTACGGCGATGTCCCGTATTCACAAGCCGTCAAAGCGGAAGAGGGCATTTTTGAACCCGCTTTTGATAAGCAAAAGGATATTTATACCCAAATTTTAAAAGATTTAGAAACGGCGAATACCCTTTTTGACAACACCAAAGCCTTGACGTATGGCGGGGATTTGGTTTATAATGCCAATACCATAGGAAGTGGTGGTATCACAAAATGGAAAAAATTTGCGAACTCCTTGAAATTGAGGCTGTTATTGCGCCTTGAAAAAAAAGACGGCGAACTCAATATCAAGCAACAAATCAACGATATTTTGAGTAATCCGACCAAATATCCCGTTTTTACAGCCAATGCAGACGAGGCAATATTCCGTTACCCCGGCACGTTCCCTTATTTCAATCCCTATTTCAATGCCCGTACTTTGGACTGGCGGGAAGGCACTTATTTCACCGAGTATTTCTTAGGCAATTTGAATGAAACGCTCGACCCACGCCGTGCCATTTGGGTAATTCCGATTGGTGGTGTATATAAAGGTATAAAAAGTGGGTATCCGACTTCGCAAGAATACGTGGTGGGTCAAAATTCAAGCTATACCGATGCACTTAAAACGTTGCCACAATTGGGCGTGATGATGCCTTTTGCGGAGGTAGAATTTATCAAAGCCGAGTTAGCTTTAAAAGGATATATTACTGGTAAAACGCCAAAAGCCCACTATGATGCAGGTATCACCGCTTCAATGGTGCAATGGGGCGCAACTACCAGAACCGACACCGTTTTAACCAAAACCAAAGTCGCTTATGATGCCACGGTTTCAACAGAAAAGCAATTGGAGCAAATCATGTTGCAAAAATACTACGCTTCGTTTTTCGTAGATTATCAAGCATGGTTTGAAAAAAGACGCACGGGTTATCCCGTTTTGCCAAGAGGTGCGGGTATTCCTACTGAAAATAAATTTCCATCACGCGTGCCTTATCCAACGTATTTGCAATCGCAAAATGCTAAAAATTTGGCTGATGCCGTTTTATCAATCGGTGGTGATAAAAGCGATACTAAGGTTTGGTGGGAGAATTAATATAGATACCCCCTCAGTATTTAATAGTGTTGGGATCATTTTAATTCCAGCGGACTTGCATATTTGTAGAATTAAACATATAGAATAGCATACGAGTCCAGCGGACTCGAACTTTATTGATGCGTTTTATGTGCGAGTCCGCTGGCCTCGAGAAAAATTGATATTCTATAAATGTGCAAGTCCGCTGGACTTGAAAGCCCCCTGGTTATCGAATTCGGACTCTAAATCACCCCGACATTTTCAAATTTTTAACTAAGGGATAAAGTAAAAAATAAACTACCCAAGTTGGCAATTATATTGGTTTTAATAAAGG
>JANMYC010000426.1:0-3414 GCA_031381715.1 Saprospiraceae bacterium | reverse complement strand
ATAAAAAAGTGGATGTGGCAACGGCTGAGGAAATCAATAAATTATTCTATGAAGTATTGATTGCGCCTGAATTTTCAGCGGATGCGTTAGAGCTTTTAAAAACTAAAAAACAGCGTATTTTATTGAAAATCAAAGACTTCTATCAGCATACAACATCGTTTAAAAGCCTTTTAAATGGGGTGATTCAGCAGGATACGGATATGAAAACGGAGACTGAAAAAGACCTGACTTTCGTAACCAATAAGCGACCAACAGAAAGCGAAATTGCTGATTTACTGTATGCCAATATATGCGTAAAACATTTAAAATCAAATGGTATTGCTATCGTTAAAAACCGTCAATTAATAACGATGGGTTGTGGCCAGACTTCTCGTGTCGATGCTTTAAAACACGCGCTCGAAAAAGCCGAACAATTGGGATTTGATGTAAAAGGCGCGGCAATGGCTTCGGAAGCGTTTTTCCCGTTCCCTGATTGCGTAGAAATTGCGGATAAAGCGGGTATAAAAGCAGTAATTCAGCCAGGAGGCTCGGTGAAAGACCAAGATTCAATTAATTATTGCAACGCGCACGATGTCGCTATGGTGATGACAGGAATCCGCCATTTTTTACATTAGTGTTTCAGATTTCAGATTCCAGATTTCAGATTTCAGATTCCAAATTCCAAATTTCAGATTCGATACCCCTCAGTATAAAAACGTTTTTATCTATTTCGTTTGCTGAAATTTGGAATCTGAAATTTGGAATCTGAAATCTGAAATTTAAAATCAGCTTCCTTTTGTAGGGATTTTCCCCGTAGTGATAAACATGTAGGCAAATAGAATAACGACGAGTATTAAACCAAACATAAAAATATTATAACAATAGGTTAAATACCGATATTTTTTTGACAACACTTTTCCAAGAAAATATAAATCGCGCGTCATTGAATTGTATTGAAAATCTGGGTCTTTTATCATTTCCATCATCCCCCATTGAAAATCCTCCAATTTCATATTGAAAAAATTGCCAAAAAAGAGCAAATTAGACCTTTTTTGCTCAATATCTTCTTTGGTCACTTCCCCTTTGGTTACTTTCGGACGTGTAGAAAGCGTAGCAAAAATGATAGAAGTCAAGCAAACTAAGAGCAAAACCACTGTGGGCATTATCAAATAAGGAGACGTTTCTAATTTTGGAACGAGTACCGAAACCGTTATCGAAATCATGATGGTATTGATACTGAGCATCAAATTGGCTTTGTGGTCGGCGAGCGCACTGAGGTTATTATGGGTATTGTAAGTGGTGCGGTACATTGTTTCCACACCTCGACCCAATCCATAATTTTTCAATTCCTGTTTTTGCTGCTTAGCAATCGCTTTCCACTTCATAGCTTCAGCTTCTTCTCTGTCGAGTACTTGAATATCATCAGTAGAAATGCGGTAATTTGGATTGAGCCGCATTTTCTGTTTGCGAAGCTGTAAAATATGCTTCATTTTACGTTGCTCAAAAAGGTCGCGGGCTATGGGCGTATTGTACTGATGAGCCATCATAAAATTCAACTCAAAGTCAATCCACTCTTCCTCATTCATTACTTTATTTTGAATGACCATCAGCTCTTCACGCACTTTAGCTGTCCGAATCCAATAATTTTTTTCACCCAAATGGCTCAAATCAGCATCACAAATGATTTGTTGAAGCAAATTTGTTGGTTTTACAGGAAGTTTTGTTGATTTTATGGTGGCTATGATACGCGCAATTTTAGCATCGGGATAACTTACAGTTCCTAAAAATTGTTCTGCATACTCAGCCGAGCGCTCTTCGTGATTGGCAGGCCCCTTATCATAGCCTGTATCGTGAAACCATGCGGCAAGCTCTAAAATTTCAATATCTTCAAGGGAAAGACCATAAGCAATACCTAATTGACGACATACCCGCACCACATCCTGTGTGTGTGTAATATCGTGATAAACGTATTCTTCCGCAATTTTTTCATTATAAAATTGGGTTACGTACTCCTCTACTGTATCAAGAATATTTTTTGTAATAGTCACGGTGCTGCGTTTTGGACGTATAAATTAGAAGAAAACAGGATTAATTCAAAACGATTCATAAGCATTAAAATTCCATTTTAAAGTAAAAATATGGTCATGGAACTCAATAGAATCCTATTTTACTTTATAAAAAGTTGAAAATCAATTTCTTGTAAAAAAGTGCTTCAAAATAGATTAAAAATAAAACTTATTCAATTAATGAGCCAAAAATAATTTTAGTTTTCTTTTTTGAAATAAAATTTAGGAAGCTGCAAGGGTTTTATGTTATTTTTGCATTTGATAGGGAGGCACATTTGTATTCCTATCGTTTTTTATTAGAAAGGATGCTGAATAAATGTTTGGCATTTATATAAATATACTTTTATGTTAAAAGACAAAATAAAGCACCTTGCTCAGTCATACCATAGTGATGTTATCAGTATGCGTCGCTATTTGCATGAGAATCCAGAATTGAGCTATGAAGAAGTAGAAACAGGTAAATATGTAGCAAATAAGCTTAAGGAGTACCAAATTCCGCATGTTCATGGTGTTGCAGATAATGGTGTAGTGGGTATTATTGAGGGACGCAATCCCCATAAAAGGGTGATTGCTCTGCGTGCCGATATGGATGCTTTGCCCATAAAAGAGGCGAACGACGTGCCTTACAAATCTAAAAAAGATGGTGTGATGCACGCTTGTGGGCATGATGCTCATACGTCGAGCCTTTTAGGTGCTGCCAGAATTTTAAATGAAATAAAAGATAATTTTGAAGGCACTATAAAATTAATATTTCAACCTGCCGAAGAAAAAACACCTGGGGGCGCGAGTATTATGATTAAGGAAGGCGTTTTAGAAAACCCTAAACCCCTCAGTATTTTAGGTCAACACGTACATCCCCCACTCGAAGCTGGTAAAGTAGGTTTAAAAGGAGGGATTTATATGGCATCCAGCGATGAATTGTATTTGACTATCAAAGGGAAAGGTGGGCATGGTGCCATGCCTCAAGAGTGTATTGACCCCATTTTAATTGCAGCACATATTATCACTGCTTTACAACAAATAGTGAGTCGAAATGCTGACCCCTCAGTACCTACGGTATTGACATTGGGAAAAATCAATTCAAAAGGAGGAGCAACCAATGTTATTCCTGATGAAGTAAAAATAGAAGGCACTTTTCGAACTCTCAGCGAGCCATGGCGAAATGAAGCCAAACGCCGAATGAAAAAAATGGCTGAATGTATTGCAGAAGGTATGGGTGGTGAATGTATTTTCACAATCGAGCATGGCTATCCAGTCCTTTTTAATGATGAAATGTTGACTGATAAAGTTAAAAATTTCATGATTGAATATGCTGGCGCTGAAAATGTAGTGGATTTGCCCATGCGCATGACTTCTGAGGATTTTGCCT
>JANMYC010000395.1:0-1722 GCA_031381715.1 Saprospiraceae bacterium | reverse complement strand
GATTGGATTGAAACGCGCCTGAAAAGTATTGATGTGCGGCAACAATTAACGAATGAATGGAAAAATCGAGATGTAAAAGAAGGAACGGAATATTCGATTTTAACAGCCGAAATTGCAAAAGCGACTTTTGGTTTGACACCCACGGAGCACAAAGAGGTAAAAGGGCTCGAAAAACAGAACCTACGTGACCACATGACTACTTTGGAACTGATTTTCACGATGTTGGGCGAGGAATCCACGCGACAATTGGCAGTTGATAAGGATGCTCAAGGTTTTAATGAAAATCGTGAAACGGCTATTGAAGGTGGGGAAGCAGCAGGACAAGCAAGGCAACAATACGAAAAACGCATCGGCAAAAAAGTGGTTTCTCCAACCAATTTTTTAAAGCAAATAAAAGGAGGTGACGAAGAGCAATAAATAAAAACAGTGCCAGCCCGACAATCGGGATGACACTGATTAGAACGAGTTACTAATTTAGAATTTCATATTATAGCTTGATGATTTTCTTTGAAACAACATTTTGATTGTCTAAAATTTGAATCATATAAGCGCCTTTTACGAGGCTTTTCAAATCAATTTGTCTTTGGTTTTCACCCGTTTGGATAGTCCACTTATCGGAGATTACTGCACGACCGCTCATGTCTGTAACCCGTAAATCCAAGGCTCTTGATACTTTACTGTCCAATTCGATGGTCATTACTGAGGGGGTAGGATTCGGTGATAATTGGATTCGGACGTTTTCAGCCAATTCATTGGTTTTTGCTGATAATGGTGAAACGATTTGTACGGATGTGGAAGGCGTGCCATTGTCGCCAGCGGTTGAGCTACTTGCATTTACAGCGTTGCCCGAACCATAAAACACGATTGTTCCTAAATCTGTGCTTGGCGCTTTCCATTTTACATCAATCACATTTGTAGTCAGACGTGCATTGTGTTCGGCGTAAACGCGCCCACCTACCGTGATAGTGTCAATTCCAATATTGGCGGCTTGAGATGTTTTAGGTAAAAACCCTTTAACATTCGTACTATCCCTTTTACGAATATCAATCATTTGGAAGCCAAATCCCGTAGGCGTACCACTTGCCGCTGTGATGGTCATGCGGATTGTATATTGCCTACCGAGCAAATACCGTGTTACCAGTGTTGTTCCTAATGAATCAAATACCTCGATTTTAGCAGTTGGAGCAAAAGTACCCATATTATGGCAATTGGCACACGTGCCACCTACCACATCACCGGGTGCGCCAGTGTAGCCTTTTTGTTGCCTTACAACGGGGCCAGTAGCATTGTTAACGAAGAATAAAACTGTGAAAACACTTAATAAGAGAATGTAAGCCTTTCTTTTCATGAATGTTCAATTTTTAAAAGAGTGAATAGATTTGGATTTTCTTTAACTACTTTTTGAACTACGATTCATGAAACAAAACAGTTGCTTCTATTAACTGTGAACTGTTTAGCTGTGAACTGTTCGTTCCTAACAGTTTACAGTTAAACGGCTCACAGTTCAATAACTATTCTCTATTCGATGCTTTAAAAAAGCCAATTTCAGATAGCAAAACGGGTGCTTTTGTTGAAATAACCGTAAAACGCACTTTAGATGTTTTAATGGCATCAAACCTTAAAAGGCGTTTGTAGCCAACGGTGGTAAATTCCTGCAATAAAAGCCATTTTTTGCCATCCCAATATTCGATTTTCGCTTTTTCAATGCGCTGACCTTCAGCT
>JANMYC010000362.1:0-4387 GCA_031381715.1 Saprospiraceae bacterium | reverse complement strand
TTTTGGCTTTATGAATAACTCAAAAAATAAATTTAACAAAACGATAAAATTATAGTTATATATTGTATAAATATGTTAAATTTTATCAATTTTTGCAATATTGAAAACCTCTTAACGTTTTCATAACAGTTTAGAATTCATTGAGATATTCTATATAACTGTTTATTTGAATATATAGTATTTCACTACACAATATACATGTTTTTTAAAAAATAAGAAAATTAATTCTCTAATAATTCCACGCAACATAAGTAGGCGTTGAAAAAATAATCGCCAATTTCAAGCTCGGCTCGAAAAAGAAATTGTCGGTTATTTTAGCTCCAATATTTACAACCTATAAAATCAAAGAATGTTATCGAAATATGAAATATACTTTTACGCTGCTCATTAGTTTAACATTTATTCTTTCCGCAAGTTCACAATCTACTTTTTCAATAAAAAGGTCGCTTGAGTGGGCTTCAACCCCGCTTTACCAAAGTTTTAACGGTAAAAAAGGGCGTGAAATGGCGCATTTTAAAGGAGCTGTTTACAGTGAAGCTGCTGCACCTACTTTGCCCGTTTTTACGTACCGTTTTCCACTCAGCTCGGACGGTATTTTGAGTGCCAATTTTGATAATTTAGAATTTGCACCCCTCAGTATCGCTACGGATAAAGACCACAATCAACTTTCTGGTAACATCAAGATATCCGCATTTGTAACGCAAGAGCGGGATAAATATTTTGGAAATATCAAATTTATAGCTGTTCGCAAAGCGGGTGCTAACCTTGAAAAAGTTCAAAATTTTGAAATTAGGGTCTCATTTCAAGCTCAAAACCGCGTTGTACTGAGGGGACCCCTGGGCGCGCGGGAATCGGCTTTAAAAGATGGAGATATTTATAAAATAGCGATAAAAGAGACGGGTGTTTTTAAATTGGACTACGATTTTTTAAAAAATACCTTAAAAATTGCCAATATTGACCAAATAGACCCGCGCACCATCAAGCTATACGGCAACGGCGGGGGGATGCTTCCTGAAGCCAATTCAGCAGCTAGGGCAGATGATTTGATTGAAAATAACATCCTTGTTTCGGGTGAAGCGGATGGTAAATTTGATGCAGGGGATTATATTTTATTCTATGGTGTTGGCCCCGATAAATGGTTTTTTGATGCCAAAAACAAGGAGTTTAACCGCCCTAAAAACGTGTATGCTAATGATGCCTTTTATTTCATTAAAATCAACGCGGGCAATGGACAGCGCCTTGTGAATCAGCCTTCGGTGTCTAATACTGCTTACACTTCTTTGGGTTTTAATGATTACGGGCGTTTTGAAGAAGATAAAATCAATCTTTTTGCTTCACAATCATGCAATTGTACACAGGGAACGGGCAAATTGTGGTTCGGCGATGCTTTTGTGAGCAGCGTGCAAGAGCGTACATATAATGATAAATTCAAATTTCCGAATATTATTGCGGCGGATTCTGTTAAAATAAAAGCCCAATTAGCGGCTATAAGCAGTGAATTTACGACTTTTTCAGTGTCGTCTTCGGGTCAAGTTTTTTCAGGAAATGTTTATTCGTCAGGCTTTGATCCCACTGAAGGTGAAATTGCAAATTTGAGTGCAACAAGCGGAAAATACATACCTACGGGTGATAATTTAGACATAAAAGTCAACTATAATGCCGTTCGGAATAGTCAAGCTTGGTTGGATTTTGTGCAGGTGAATGTGCGCCGCCGTTTGGTACTTTCGGATGCTCAAATGAGCTTTAGGGATGTTAAAAGTATGGCTTTCGCTTCCACTAATTTTTCAATAACTAATGCTAACACCAATACCCTCGTTTGGGATATTGCCAATTTGCAAAAGCCTAAAAATCAAGAAGTTACGCTTGTGGGCAATCAGCTAAGCTTCAGTGCAACTACGGGCAATGTTTTAAAAGAATTTGTGGCATTTGATAAAAATGCGGCGTTACTCAAGGCGACTGCGGTGGGTAAAATAACGAATCAAAATCTTCATGCGGTTGATAATATTGATTTGCTCATTGTTTATCATAAAGATTTTGAAACGGCTGCCAAAGCTCTTGCGGAGCAAAGGCGCACTAAGTCAGGATATAAAGTAGAAATAGCTGATATTGGTCAGATTTATAATGAATTTTCGAGTGGCGCGCTTGACCCATCGGCTATTCGAGATTTTGCTCGATTGTTGTACACTCGGAATGCTCGTTTCAAATATATGTTGCTCATGGGCGATGGTTCATTTGAT
Source organism: Saprospiraceae bacterium (assembly GCA_031381715.1). Lineage (GTDB taxonomy): Bacteria > Bacteroidota > Bacteroidia > Chitinophagales > Saprospiraceae > JAAFJT01. The sequence continues at coordinate 2,150 of JANMYC010000362.1, read as the reverse complement.
TATAAGCGCATTTATCCTTTGGGGAATCTTCAAGCAAGTGATTTTATTCCACCTTACGAAGTGGATTATAATTTCAACGCCATTGAGTCATATCCGAGCGATGATTACTACGCTTTGCTCTCCGATACTGAGGGGGGTGAAGATTTGGACGGAGATTTGGATATTGGCGTAGGGCGCATCGTTTGTAAAACTGCGACTGAGGCTGACGCTGTGGTGCGTAAAATATTGAATTATGAAACGCCCAACGCTTTGGGTGATTGGCGCAACAGAGCCATTTTTATGGCAGATGATGAAGATGGTAACGCTCACTTAAATGATGCAGATAGAATAGCGGATAATATATTGTTTAATGATAAAAATTTCAACTTAGATAAACTCTATATTGATGCTTTTCCGCAAGTGGTTTCAGCCGGTGGTACGCGTGTGCCTGCCTTGAATGATGCTATTTTTCAAGGACAATTTAAGGGTGTTTTGACGATGTGTTATCTGGGTCATGGCGGCCCCAAACGCTTGGCACAAGAAGCCATAATCACCCGCGAAGAAATAGATTCGTGGAAAAATTTTGATAAATTGCCTTTGTTTATAACCGCAACTTGCTCTTTTTGCGGTTATGATAATCCAAAAGAAGAAGCGGCTGGTGAAATAGCCCTTTTGAACCCAAACGGTGGCGCGGTGGCGTTGCTTTCAACTGTTCGAGCAGTTTACGCCAATGCCAATGCTGAATTGACGACTGCGGTATTTGATACGCTTTATAAAAAAGTTAATAATCGAGCACAAACGCTTGGTGATATCATTTCAAGCTCTAAAAATGCGAGCAAAACGGGCAGAAATGGCAATAAATTCACTTTAATCGGTGACCCTTCTATGCGATTGGCATTGCCCCGCTATAATATCGGCACTATTAAAATGAACAATAAAGTCGTGACTGCAAGTGTAGCTGATACCGTAAAAGCCCTTCAAAAAGTATCGATTGAAGGTGTGGTTTTGGATGATAATGGTCAGATTTTGAAGAATTTTAATGGCACTTTATACCCAACAGTGTACGATAAAGCTACGACTCTAAGGACTTTGGGGCAAGACCCTGGGAGTAATATTCGAGATTTTGCGGTTCAGCGGAATATTCTTTTTAAAGGCGCAGCTACCGTTAAAAATGGCGAATGGAAGTTTTCTTTCATCATCCCTAAAGATATTGATTACTCATTCGGAAATGGTAAAATCAGTTATTATGCCACTGATGGTGCTACGGATGCGGCGGGTAATTTTGAAAATCTTATCATCGGAGGAACTGACCCCTCAGTATCGGCGGATAATAAACCGCCGATTGTGCAGGTGTACATGAATGACGATAATTTTGCATTTGGTGGCATAACTGACCCTAATCCAACGCTTTTTGTAAAACTAAGTGACGATAATGGTATCAATGTTGCAGGGACGAGTATAGGTCATGATTTGGCAGGTACATTGGATGATGCTAAAAATACAGTTCCCCTCAATAGTTTTTATGAAGCGGTGAAAGATGACCCTTCAAAAGGCGTGGTGCGCTACCCCCTCAGTAAATTGGCGATTGGCAGGCATAAAATAAAGGTAAAAGCATGGGACGTTGCCAATAATCCGGGTGAAGGATATACCGAATTTTTGGTAAATTCAGACGCAAAAGCAGCTTTGGCGCATGTTTTGAACTATCCTAATCCATTTACCACAAATACTAAATTTCAATTTGAACATAACTTAGTTGGACAGCAACTAAAAGTGCGGGTCAACATTTTTACAGTGAGTGGAAAATTAGTTAAAACGATAGATGAAAATCTGAATGCCGAAGGTTATCGTATAACTGATATTGCATGGGACGGTAAAGATGATTATGGAGGCGATTTGGCAAGGGGCGTGTATCTATATCGGGTAAAACTGACGGGTAAGGATACTAAAGGCAATAAATTGATAGCGGAAAGTGAATTTGAGAAGTTGGTTATTTTGAAATAGGCTGGCTGTCATTGCTTCGTCGCTGCACTCCTCGCAATGACAATCAACACTTTACAAATATTAATTAAAAATATTACAAATAAAACCAAGTGTAAAATACTTTATAAATAGACAAAATCGTGTAAAAGTGTATTTTTTGGTGATAAATTGTAATTTTGCAAACTTTTTAC
>JANMYC010000314.1:0-1858 GCA_031381715.1 Saprospiraceae bacterium | reverse complement strand
AGAATTTGTTGTTTTTCTTGTGATAAATTATCGTTTTCAATGAGCTTTTGCTGCAAAGAACGATTGGTTTGACCAAAATCGAAACTTAAAAAAATAGCAAAGGTCACAGGAATACTCATCAAGGCTATATCAAACATGTATTCGTCGAGAAAATAACCCAAACTTCCAACATTATTGAAGAATTGTAAACAAAAGACAAACCAAGAGACAAGATAACAGACACTACCCAAAACGATTATCCAAGCACCTTTTCGGTTTTTTCGAGCTGCCAATATGGCAACTCTTGCTATATCAAGATTTATCAAATTAGATAAAACTTGAACAAAAACCATCCAACCCCAGCCATAAATGAATAAGCCACTTGGGATACTAAGGATACCAAAAATCACTAAACCTCTATAAACCCACTCTCTTTTTTGTTCAAGAATCGTATAGACGGACGTGAGCATGAATAAAAACCCAATAACCTGTAAAATTAGGACTAAATTATTCGGTATATAAAATTTTTCAACAAAATTTGGAAGTTTCATTAAAGAGAACACATACCATGATAGAGCTAAAAAAAATGTATGCAATGAAAAATAAAGATTGGCTTTCTGAATCGGCGAAAATAAGAATAGTGTAAAAAAAAGAACGGTTACAATCGCAAATACGGCACTTCGAGCATAATTTCTTATTACTTCGTTACTCACGATATTCCAATATCTGACAACGCTGTTATTTAAGGTAATAAATCGGCATTTAAAGGCAGGATTTGTCATTCCATAATGCGTGCTGTAAGGAACATTGGGTTGAAAACCTATTTTAACCGATAAAATTTGAATGGAATCTTTGGTGATAGGAAATGAAATAGGCATATTTAATGGGTTAAATGCCTTTATTTCATTCGGTTTTTCGCTAAGAACGCCAAAAGAATGAATGAGTTTGCCGTTTAAAAAAACGTCAGAAGCACCCACCTGTTCTACCATTAAAGACAGTTGTTGATTGATTATGAAGTCTATCCTAAAGTGCATACGTAACCAGACGATTTGACCCGTTTTTGGAATTTGTGTCAAGTCCAAAATATCCTTTGTTGGGTCAATAGGAGTCCAAGCAGAATCATCAAAATCGGGTTTTGCAAAATCAGGATTGTCGCCAACTTGCCATTTCCGATTTTTATCCAACAGCACCCCCTCAGTAGGTAGGCTGTCAATACGAAAAATCTCGCTTTTTTGAGCAAAAGCATTGAATGAGAATAGGAAAAAAATAAAGATTAGTTGTTTCATTTTGAATTGATTTTTCGCAAATAAACAGAGAAACAAAGGTAGCTGTTTATTAATTTCTATTACGAAACCGTAGGTTATTTATCGCCAAATACTCAGGGGTGTCTTTACATTAAGGGAACTTCCAAAGTTCCCTTAACGTGGACAGAAAATTACATCTTATCGGGTGTAATTGGTTGAGGCACAAGGTTTTTTACTGGTTTAATACTTTTCAAATAAGCATATATTGCTGACACATCGGTATCCACCATTGTCGTATAATTAACCCAAGGCATCGGAGGTAACAGCATCCGTCCGCCGTCAATACCTTTGTATTTACCTTGTGTCAAGGCTTTTTTAAATTGGTCTTCTGTCCAATTACCAATGCCTGTTTCGTCGGGTGTTAAGTTGCCTGCGAATGAAACGCCCCACGGCCCTGCGGCGGCAGTCAAATCGGGATAGAACATAGAAAAACCTTGTTTTATACTTGGGTCGCCGAATTTCCTAATCGGTCGGTCGGCTGGATAGCCCGCAAGCATGGTTTCGGGAATGACTTCGGGACCCTGCGCACCCATTCTTTTAGCTGAATGACAATCGTTGCAACCCGTTATTTTTAC
>JANMYC010000305.1:0-4097 GCA_031381715.1 Saprospiraceae bacterium | reverse complement strand
GTTGGATGATATATATTTTATAAAAAGGCGCTTCTTTCAAGGCTTCAATCGACTCCTGAGTCAAGTTCGGGTGAGTAATGGTCAAATCCCTGATTTTATCATTTATTTGAGCCGCATATTCATCTTGAAGTATCTCTATTTGGCGCTCTTTATCCAGTTTTTTCTGCTTTTTCACAGCTTGTTCTTCTTTAGCATCCGTAAAATCTTTCCTCAATGCCTCAATAAAAAAGCCCGAAAGATTTTTTACTTTACCTTCCTGTGCCGCCCGTTTGGTCACGCGCACGGCTTTGCTCAATTGCACTTCTGAATATTGGTTCAATTCAGTTAAAAATACTGAGGGGGATACTCCGAACTCCCCTACTACCACATTTTGGAACTGAATAAAAAGTCTATCTTTTTCCCCTTGTTGGTTATTAGAAAGCGTTTCTGCATTCTGATTTTCAATAACCGTTACTTCCATGGGCAATTTTAAAATATCACTTTGCTGCCCGAGTAATTTTTTGTTATTTCTACCGTCTTCTTTGTTTTTTGATTTAAAAATAAAAAGCAGGCTTTCCACTTTTTTACCAATTTTTTGCTTTTCAATGTGCGTTATCGTCAAATCGGTGTGCTGATTGATATCGCGAAAAGCTGGTTGAATGACTTTTTGATAAAAATTGGCAAAAAGCGGGTATTCCGTCGTGATTTCAAAAATGCGTTTCAGATAATCGATATCAATACTCCGTTTACCGATGCTTTCGTATTGTTTTAAATGTTCATAAATCCTGAGCGTGTAACTGCTTTTAAATTTGATAATATTGCGCATATCATAAGTCGTGAAACGGCTTTTTAGCTCTAAAAGCAAGGGCTTCATTTCAGGTTCGATTGAAATATCTATGTATTCATTGGCTTCTCTCCTGTTCTCATCGAGCATTTCTTTCATCACATCAGCTTTCCGAATGATGTGAAAAATCTGTTCCCGAATCGCCCCATCATGCTCGTAATTGACATAAAATTTTTTATTCATCAAACTGCGCGTGGCTTGCCTCAGCATGTCATAAGCATCCCCATTATTAATGTCAAATTCCTTTATGATATCCCTCAGATAAATCCTGTAAGTTCTAAAATCCTCGTCTTTATGGTGTATTTCGCCCAAAACTGTGGTAAAAACGCGTGTCTCCCAAATATCGAAACGATACCGAGCTTCAATGAGGTCATTTGCCTTTTTTATCAGTTTTACCCCTTTATTATTTTTCGTTTTAGTACTCATAACCTATAATGGTTGATGTTTTACAACTATAACCAAAAACGAAAAGCTTTGATAAGTTAGCCTATTCCTGTTCGTTTTTGGTTATAGTTAACACTGATTTAGTGCCTAATATTTATTATTTCTCGCACAAACAAGATTTGACTTCGTTTTTAGTTATAGTTGAGGGTATTCAATGGATTCAATATTCCATTTAGTTCGTTTTTGGTTATAGTTTTTGGTTATAGTTGGGTGATTTTAACTTTTATTAAACCTTCAGTGCTGGTAAAAATAAGTGTTGCGCCCTTATTAAGGTGCTTTTAAAGTTCTAAAAGGCGTATTTATGAAAGTTATCACTCCTTTTACGCCACAAAATAATCAAATATTAGAATTATGTTCGTTTTTGGTTATAGTTTTTTCGTTTTTGGTTATATTAGTATTCGTTTTTAGTTATAGTTCGTTCGTTTTTAGTTATATTAGTATTCGTTTTTAGTTATAGTTCGTTCGTTTTTGGTTATATTAGTATTCGTTTTTAGTTATAGTTAAGCCCATAACTAATTGATTTTCAATTAGTTATGGGCTTATAAAAAACAAAAGGATTAAAAGGGAAATAAAAGGATTAAACAACAACTAAAAGAAAATTTGATGATGATGAATTTCTAAATTGTTCGTTTTTAGTTATAGTTCATATATTTTTAAAAGCCTTTTTTGTTGACGGAAAGTTTTAATTGAATGGATTTACACGTTTTTATAGGTATTCAGCAATAATTTAAGAATTTGACCTCGCACAGTTGAAAAATTATCATCGGCATCTTTCCGAATTTTTTCAAATAACCATAAAGGCAAATCAATTGCAAAACGGTGGATTTCTTCGGTGTTTGTTTTTTTGCGCCCCGCTTTTTTAAGTTCTCTAACGGGGAGCACTGTTTTGGGACTTTTTCCCACAGATTTTGCTTTTTCAATTGGGCTTTTCGGCACTTTAGGGTTTTTAGGCAAAAGCTCTACCTCTTGCTCTCCCCTTATTTTTTGAGCCAAAGCATCAAAATCTATATCATTATCTATTTTGGGTTGAATTTTTTTTACTGTTTTCATATCTTTTTATATTATTTTAATAAAAATATAATAATATTTATAATTATACAAATTAATATAAATGTTTATAATTACTTACAAATAAAATTGTAAGCATTTATATTGATTTGTATTTTTTTATAATTTAAGGAAATTGAGAAAAGACTGAATTTTTATAATTGAAGAATTTCAAAATATTACTGCAACAGCGTTTCGATTTCATCAACCAAAAGCTGAACTTCTTCTTTTGCTTTTTCATCTTTGTATTCCAACACACTCAACCCCTCAGTAAAAGTATCTTTGTAAGCCAATCTATCAAACAAGCGGCTACCCAATAAATGGATATCATAACTCTGAACAGCTTCTTGAATTTCGTTGCTTAATCTGTTCCTTTGTACTCTATTTATGATTACAGCACCTTTCACATTGCCGCCCATTTCTTCTTTCATTCTTTTTATCTCGCGGTACTTCTTGAAGAAGGTTTCAAAACCGCGGTAATCAATTAAACTGGGCGTGATGGGAATCAAAACTAAATCACTCACACCAATCATGTACTGGGCGAGTTCTGATAGCTGGGGTACACCATCTATCACTACAATATCAAACTTGCCTCTAAGCGCCTTAATTTCGCTTGTAAACTGTTTTTCAGAGATACTTACAACCGTTACTTCCGTTTCTGGCTTGTCTCTATTGTCTCTCCACTCGGTTGCTGACCTTTGTTCTCGGTCGCTATCCACCAAGCAAACGCTGTATCCTTTTAGGGCAAAACCCACCGCTACATTCACGGCGATGGTGGTTTTACCTACCCCACCTTTCAAATTGGTTACTGAAATGACCATGTTGTGTATAAATATTTATGATTAAAATTGTATAATTAGTATTTTAATTGCAAAATTATAATTCAATTTATATTAATACACAAATATATAATTAGTTATTGAAAAATACAAATAGTTATTAAAAAATGTAATTTCTTACAAATAGAATTATATTTATTTGCAATTAACCTTAATCTCATTTTAGTATATCGTTGTCATAGAGGATGGCGTGAAGATTTTAATGGACAATACAAACTATCTCGGTCGTTTTCTAAGGTGATATTTTTACTTTATCCCTAACCAAAATTTTTAAAAGGAAAGGAGCACAAGCTTGCTAATTATTGTGAAAATACTGAGGGGTGTCTAATTTTACTTTTTTTTAAGGCGAAAAAAACAATGTGGTATTCATATTTAACGATATTATATTGACAGCCTACCTGATTTTATTTTTTTACCAGTTAAAAAATGCTTTAAATATTATGATAGGGTAGCAATATGTTTTACATTTAAGTCAAACAGGAAACAGTCTGTGAATAATACTAAACAACAAAATGAAGAACTCGCCCTTTGGCAAGCCTTTAAGCAAGGCGACAAAGTGGCTTTTGGCGGCATCTATGAGCGATATGTGGAGGCATTGTTCAGCTATGGCTATTATTTTACCAAAGATAAGGATGTTGTAGAAGATGCCATTCAAGAATTGTTCGTGGATTTATGGCGCATGAAAGCCAATTTGAGTGATACTACAGCCATTAAATACTACCTTTTTAGGGCTTTACAACGGAAAATCTGTCATTTGGTGGATTTAGAAACCGTTTTTACTAAACTGCCCGAAACGCTGGACGGTGTGGATGCCTCAATCGAAGAGCGCATAATTTCGGAGGAGCAAAACGAGGAATATCAGCTTATCCTATCCAAAGGCTTGGTTCTTTTGCCGCAACGCCAATTACAGGCAGTTCACTTGCGTTTTTTTGATAATCTGGATA
>JANMYC010000253.1:0-9153 GCA_031381715.1 Saprospiraceae bacterium | reverse complement strand
AACTATTATCGCCTCAAAATGACTGAAAATGACGATAGTGCTGTTAACTTCTCTAAAACAGTAAGTGTTAGCTTTAGCACTAAGGGCGGTATTAAAGTGACTCCTACATTAGCTAATTACCGGATTACAGTGGACTTACCTGAAAAATTAGGTGAAATTACATTGAATATTTCGGATATATCTGGCAAAGTAATAAAATCAGTTACTACAAACGGGTTGCAAGAAACCGTTGATATCTCGGATTTAGAATGCGGCATGTATTTAGTAGTCGTTCAAAGCGGGGTGCATAAATTTGCAGAGCGTTTTGTAAAGCAATAATAAAAAGGAAGTATTTAATTTTTTGTGTATTGAACTGAAATAGCCTGACATATAATAAGACCCGCTCGCGCACGGTCTGTGACCGTGTGTGTCTATTTTATGGTCTTTGACCATTCTGCATATAAAGATACCCTTTCCTACATACCTCGAAATTCACATCACACCCCCGCCACCTTCGGCGCCAATAATTTATACAAAACAGGCGTAACAATCCTTGTCAAAAGAGTAGAACTGATTAAACCACCAATCAAAACCCAAGCCAAAGGGGAATAAAGCGGATTCCATTCAATGGCTAAAGGAATCAATCCACCAATTGCCGTTAAAGTGGTCAGGATAATGGGGATAAATCGGGTTTCTCCAGCTTCTTCTATGGCTTCATCAAGGCTTTTACCGCTGGCTCTCAGCTGCTCGGTGTAATCCACCAGTAAAATGGAGTTTTTAACCTCTATCCCCGCCAAAGCGATAACGCCAATAATGGCGACAAATGAAAAGGTATAACCCGTTGCTAAAAGTATCAATATCGCCCCAATAATCCCCAACGGAATGACGGATAAAACCACAATTGTGCTTCTGAAAGTCTTGAACTCCAATATCAGAATGCCCAATAATCCAAAAATAGTTATTAAAATGATAGTTCCCAAGCCGCCAAAACTCTCTTGTTTGGCTTCCACTTCACCCGCTGCTTGGTAACTATATCCTTTAGGGAAAGCCAGACTATCTAATTTTTTGAGTAAACCTGCCGTAACGATAGATGTGTTGTACCCCGTTTTTAAAAAACTGGTAACAGTGGTGTATCTATTTTTATCGTAGTGATTGATGCCATTGGGTGACGTTTGAAACTCAACGCGCGCCAATTGATTCAAAGGAATGGATGCTCCCATTACTGAATTAACGTATATTTTATCAAAAACAGCCAATGTCTGTTTGTTATCTCGTGGCGTTGTCACATTTATGGTATAATCATCTTTACTGTTTTCAACCCGAAACTTCCCTACGGGCAATCCAGTAATAGCCAGACGAATTGTTTTATCAATTTCAGCCATTGGTACGCCATAAGTTCCTGCTTTATCATGGTCAATCACCACTTTGAGTTCTTGGGTTTGAGTCGCTAATTCATTGCCGATATAAATAGACCCCTCAGTATTTTGCAGTATTTCTTCTACTTTAAAACTCAAACTCCGTAAAGTATCCAAATTTTCACCAAATAGGCGAATCGCAATCGGTGCTTCCACGGGCGGGCCCTGCTCAAAATCTTTAACCGTAATTTCAGCATTTGGATACTGCATAAACTTACCCCTCAGTATATCAATCATTTTCACCTTTTCCTCGGGGCGTACTTCTTTTTCAAGCTGAATAAATATTTGAGAGAAATTAGGCGATTCATTTTTTTGAATAATATTATAATAAATGCGCGGATTGCCTTTTCCCACATTCGTCGCGTAGTTTTTTAATTTAGGAATTTGGGCAATTTCACGCTCCACATCCCTTGTAATCCTATCCGTTTCAGTCAGATTTGTACCCAATGGTGTTTCGATATTCACTAAAAACATCGGTTTTTCAGAAGCAGGAAAAACACTAAAACCCACTTTCGGGACTAAAGCCAATGTGCCTATTAAAATAAATAAAGCTATTAAAAGGGTTATTTTAGGGAAATTCATCGCTTTGTGCAATAATTGGCGATAAGAACCACCAATTATCCATTTCAAACCTCTTAAAAATACATTTCCTTCGGCGGTAGCGTGGTTACTCAATATTTTTGAAGATAAAAAAGGCACAATTGTCAAGGACACCAAGAGCGAAGCGAGTATCGTTGTCACCACAGCCATAGGTAATCCTCTAACGAAATCCCCAGAACCTTCTGGTAAAAATAGGAGCGGTAAAAAAGCAAAAATGAGTGTCGCCGTACAACCTACCACAGCCAAACTGATTTGTTCCGTCGCTTTTATGGAGGCATCGTAACGATTCATGCCCATCCGTAAGAAGCGTTCAATGTTTTCAACCACTACTATCGAATCATCCACAAGCAAGCCTAACGCAATCACAAATCCTACGATGCTCAATTGATTGATACTGAAACCCGCTTTATCCAGCATAAATAAACCGATTAAAAGGGATAATGGGATTGAAATCATCACCACCAACGATGCTCTAAAACCCAAGGGAATCAAAGTCAATAAAACTAAGAATATGGCAATAGCAAAGTCTTTTCCGAAATGTTCCAAACGCATTCGTACTGATTCTGCGTTGTCAAAGCTCTTTTCATACTTTATATGAGGCGGTAATTGCTTTTGAAATTCTTCTAAAATAAGCTTCATTTGATTATCCACTTCAAAAACATTGGTGCCTATTTTGCGGCTTGCTACCACCCAAACGGCGCGTTTTCCATTCAAGCGGGCTTTATAACTTTCTTCTTCATAGTTGTAATCAACATCAGCAACGTCTTTAATTCTGACTATGTTTTGACCCGTACTTTTTATCACTGTATTGCGTATTTCATCTAAACTCGTATAATCTCCACTGGTTTTTATGTTCAATTTCTTTGTCCCCATCTCAATTGAGCCGCCTGGGATATTGGCATTTTCACTCTGGATGCCTTGTAAAATATTGTTTAATGGCAATTTATTAGCTGCCAAACGCTCTAAATTGATTGAAATACGCACTTGTTTTCGAGGAAACGCGCTGTTTTGCACATTTTTTAAGCTTTTTACTTTCTCTAACTCTTCTTTCAGTTTTTTTGAATATTCTTCCAATTCGCTATAAGGAGCCACTTCTGACATCAAACCTACTTGAATAATATTCACATCGGACGGCGAAAATTTCAAAATATCGGTACTCAAAATTTCATTGGGAAGATTTCCTCTTATGGCATTAAACTCTCTTACTACTTCTTGATATTTATCATCGGGGTCGGTTTCATATTTAAAATCAATGCGCACTACCGCCAAACCGTCGTCAATGCGCGTTGTGATGCGTTTTATATCACTCAATTCATTCATTTTCTTCTCAATTGGGTTCACTACAAGATGCTCCATATCCGAAGGACTTGTACCGGGATAGACAATCACGATAGCAAATTGAGGAGCAGTAAAATCTGGGTCTTCTCCTCGTGGCATATTGAATAAAGAGTTCAAACCAATGGCTACCAACGCCACAAACACAATGAGCGTGAATTGGTAATTTTTAACTGAAAATTCGGTGAGGCGCATAGAATTTATATTTTGAACCAAGCGTTTTAATAAAATATTTAGCAGTTAAATAGAGCATTTATGGGCATTTTCTGTATTAGAACATTTGTACTAATTATTGAAAATATGCTTTCTTTTAACTTAAACTCTATTTAAAACGCAGGGTATGAATTTTTTAAAATGTTTGGAATTTTAAGGTAAAATCGAACCTTAGGATAATATTTGATTTTTATTAAAAATGTAAATAATTGAAAAACAATTACTTACATCTATATTTTAAAATTAGAACTAATGTACTAATTTTACTTTCGATTTTTCTGTCAAGTAAGAAGACCCCTCAGTAATCACTTCTTTTATAGGAACTGCACTCGATATTCCAATCTCCTTTTCATGGATACTCAGAATTTTAACAGGATTTTTTACCACCGAAGCACTGTCTGCGCTCAATGAAAAAACAAAACCCTCCGAGCCATTCCCTTCCACCAAAGCCTCAATCGGAATCACTGACATTACAGATGAACTACTCGGTTTCAAAGCCACATGAGCAAATAAACCCGATGCCAGACGCTTACCTTTTGTATTGACAGTGACCTCTACTTCATAAGTGCCACTCATCGGGTCAGCCATATCCGCTAATTTGGAAACTCTGCCCTCAAAATTTTCGTTGGGGTAGGCATCAAAATTGATTTTTACAATATTTCCGTTGCGCAATGCTGCCCAATCTTTATCACTCACACCCACGCGCACCACCCAATCACTGTTAGAAGCCATTGCCTCATTGATGAAAAATACGGGCATTCCAGGGCCTGCCAACTCGCCTGCATTCATCAGTTTTTTAATCACGCGCCCACCTTTAGCTGCCCTTATTTCTGAAAAACGTTGGTTAAATTGAACTATTTGTAGGCTTTTTCGAGCAATATCAGCCCCCGTTGTGGCATTTTGAACCGTTTCAAGAGTAGCAACGGTATCGGCATACAGGTTTTTGGCTCTTTGTAAATCTCTTTCGGATTTCTCGACACCGAGTTTGGCTTGCGCCACTTGCGAGTTGATTTCGGTCAAATCCAGCGTAGCTAAAAGTTGACCTGCTTTTATATCGTCGCCTTCTTTGACATATATTTTTGAAATGATGCCGCCCGTTTTAAAAGATAATTTTGATTCTGCTTTTGATGCTAATATCCCCGTTGCCACTATATCATGCACCATGTTTTTTTCTTGTACTTTGACAGTTTTTATGGCAATCACTTCTGCATCGTCTGTCTTAGTCGGTTGTTTTTCTTCTCCTTTTGCCTTTCCACAAGCGGCTATACTGAGGGGTATGGCGAGAAGTAATAATAGTCGGGTTATTTCTTTTGAAAGCTTTTTCATTATGCGTATTTTATTGATAATCAATTATTTATATTATTTTAAGCGAATACTATACTGTACATTTTGCTCACCACAAAGAACACAAAGAAGCACAAAGGGATTATTAATTAAAAAAATTATGTTTGGAAGTCCCAAAATCCTTTGTGTTTCTTTGTGTTCTTTGTGGTAAGTAAAATGTACAGTAATATTTTTAAGCTATTTAAACATATAAGTCGCTTCCGCTCTTTCCAATTCTATACCCCTCAGTAAAATGGCAAATTGCGATAGGCTTTGCTTGAGTTCGGAGGCAGTGAGCTGTGTGCGGGCATCGGTAAGTTCTATTTGTAAAGCCTGCTCTTCGCGATATCGGCGTTCCATGATGCGGTAATATTCCCTTGATGAAGCGAGTTCAGCTTCATTCACAACGAGCGCTTTTTGAGCCGTTTCTAAGTTGATTTTAGCTATTTGTACTTGAAGTTCTATTTGTGGGGTGATTTCATTTTTCTGAGCATCCAACTTTTTTAAATCCAGTTGCGCTTGTTGAATTTTTAATTTGCTATTGCCCGCGGTGTAAAGCGGTAAATCCATTTGTAAACCAAGTAACGCATAAGCTTGTTTGTCCCACACTTTAAAACCAAAACCTTGAAAACCGACATCTAAAGAAGCTCCGATTTTAGGCGTTTTATAGGATTCATTTAATTTCAAAAGTAGGGAAGCTGCTTTTTGACCGCTTTGTATTTGAGCCAATTCTTCGCGATTTTGTGCAATGTTAGCTTGTTTTTGAACAGAAATTACTGCATTATTATTTGTTTTTAGTAGTTTTTCATCGATTTCAATTTTCGAATCGAAAGGTTTATTTAAAAGAAAATTAAAATAGGCTGCGGCATTTTTAGCATTATTTTCAGTTTCAACGATACTGTTTTCTACTTTACTCACTTCTGATTTGGCTTTCAAAACCACCGAATTAAGCGCCACATCATTTTTGACGAGTTTTTGATTGACCCTCAAATTTTCATTCACCAAACCCAAAGCATTTTTGTAAATATCCACGGCTTTTTGAGCTTGAAGATATTGGATATATGCCATTTTGATATTTTTTACCAATTCCCGCTTGTAGACATTGATTTTGATTTGCTCTACCGAAATCAACTCTTTCCTCACTTCACGGTTATAGAGAATTTCTTTATTTAAAATGGGATAAACCGTGTGGATTTTAGTTTCGTGGAAATGATTCGGGAGGAAATTGATATTGGCATTCTCCACTGTATTAAAATTATTGGATTGGGTCAAGCGATTGAGCGTATTATAAACGGGATTTAGCAAATCGCCAATCGGGAAGTTGAGTGTACGCCCACCAGCAGCCAAAGTGTATTGCATCTGAAAATTCACTTGGGGCATGAAAAGCGTTTTGGCTTGTTCGAGTGCCGTATAGCTTTTTTCAAGGTCAAATTGCTGGGTTTTTAGGGCAAAATTATTACTTATCCCTGCTTTGATATAATTCTCAAGGATAGGATACGTCTCCTGCCCATGCGAAATATACCCCCTCAGTAAAAAGCCGAAAATCAGCACTAAAGCTTTTAGGTTAAATGACATATTTAAAATAGTTTAAACAGTTGTTATAAAATGAACAATGTTCATTAAAAGCTCAAAAAAGAAGCAACTTTTCAAAGTTGCCTGTTTGTAAGTATTTATTTCTTTACGCCTAATTATGGGACGAAGTTCGTTCTAAAATATTTTTAAACCGATAAAAAAAGGTTGAACTGTAGAAATCACGGGTTGAATCGTCATTTCAAGATGAATAAATTGTACATCATTTCTACAGAGGCTTTTATGAGGTTTTCCTTGTCAAAATCCTTAGGAACATTTATTTTATCATAAATATCCAAGCGATTGCGCAATTTGAGCGATACCATGCCATGCACCATACTCCACATCGAGAATGCAATCACGTCCACACTATCCCCCCTCAGTAATTTTTTATTAAAACACTCTTCAACGGTTGCTCTCAGAAAACCATAAACCTTGAAACCACATTCCCAACCTTCATGATTATCCCGCGCGCACATCGGTTCGGTTAAAATAAACATCAAATCATACAATTCAGGATTATCAAAAGCGAACTGAATGTAGGTAAAACCCAATTCCTTCAAACGTAAAATGGGGTCTTTGATAGTGGCTAATGTCGAAAATTTTTCAAAAAGCCTTTCAAATGCCCATTCGTGCATGGCATGAAATAAAGCATCTTTATCTTTAAAATATAAGTAAATAGTACCTGGAGCATATTCAATATGCTTTGCGATACCTCTAAGAGTCAATTTTTCGTAGCCTTCTTCGAGGTACATTTTTATAGCAGCATCTACGATAAGTTGCCGCATTTCTAATTTTTCTCTTTCTCTTCTTTGAATAACGCCCATTTATGTATTTTAATAAACAGTGCAAATATAATGAACAGTGTTCATTATATGCAAATTTATTTATTAGATTTTTAATTCAACTTAAAAATTGAGGTTATAAACCCAATTCCTTGCGTAAAGGGTCAGATTTTAAATCGTGCTTAGCCCAATAATCGCTCATCATGGATTTTTTCAATTTGGCTTCACTCAGGATTTTTTCACCATCAAATTCTGTAAAACCCAATATTTTATAAGGAGAAACGCCTTCAAATGACACGACTAAGCGGCGTTTGATGTTGGGATAATTCACGATACACGATTTCACTCCCGCTGCTTCATCTTTTATTTCGATTGAAGCATTTTCGGCTTCAATGGGTTTGTGCCTTAAGCGGGTGTAGGTGAGATTGGGTACTATTTTAATATTTTTATTGGGTAGGCTTTCAGGGTTGATGCGTAATCGGGTGAATATTTCATCTTCGAGCATGGCCCCCCCCTCAGTATCTGACTCCTTATCGCCCTCCATTTCGAAGTAGGAGAATGATTTGACGTGGTATTTATTGCCTTTTAGGTTCATTTGAGTGAACACATGACCGCACCAATCTTGCACAGTAGTAGTAGTTTTTAAAGAGTGCGGAAAGTTGTTGATGTCAATAGGTGTAAAAAGGCTACTCATTAATGAATAATCATAAATTCCTGTCTGAAATTTTTGAAGAGCGTTGAGTTTTAATACAGGCACTCTATCACTACCAGCTTGAGCGGCATTATCCAACTTGACTTGCTTGCTTTTTGAAAGGTCTTCGGTTACAAATATAAAAACACAAGAACCCGTACGAGATTCATCGTAACGGTTAATGGTGTAATCGTAACTGCACAATTCAGCCTTGCCCGCAAACCAATAGGCATTGAAAGCATTATCAGTCATGAAAGCGGGCTTCATTTCTTCGGCTGGAGTAGCTGATTGAGGGTTACTGAATGAAGCGGAAGCGTTCGCCCCAGCTTGATTACAGGCAGTAGCATATACCACAAGAATGGTAATTATTAACAAAATCGACTTTTTCATGAATATTATTTATTTTAATTTGTAAATATATTACTTTATTTCATTTAAAATAAGGTGCAAGAAATGAGTGTTTTACGTTTTAATAAAAATTATATATATGGATTTTTACCTTAAAAAAGTTATATAAATGAGCATTTTATGCTATTTGGAAGGAGTGGCGTAACAATATTTTTCACCCTATATTTGTATCACGAATCTGAAATAACAACATCGAATAACAAAAACGGAACGACTATAAAATTACTAATTTTTGTGTAACTTCCGTGAAATATAGACATATAAGAGACAAACTATGATAAAATAAACGAATGAGAACCAACTATGGTTCAAAAATGAGAAAGACTGATTTAAAGCATATTCTATTAACAACACTGAGCAGACAATCAGCCTTCCTTCAAAATTTCAAAATTCAAGGTAAAACCCGATATAAGTAGGCGTTCAAAAATAATTGATATTTTCTGTCGGGCTTAAAATTGAAGAAAATACGGAGCAAAGCGGAGTATTTCCTACAGTTTTAAGAGCCGAATCAAAAAAAAGTCGATTATTTTAGCCCAATTACTTACAACGAGCCTCCCGCGTTGATCCCCCTACATTGGTTTATGCCTTTTTAAGTCATTTTAATTATCCATTTAACCATAATTTTAGTTGGTGCTGCCAATTGGAACAAAACTTTTGTTCGACCATAACACAAGTATTGTGGATAGTTAGAGGGCTTTTCAGTAGTAAGATTTTTAAGATTATCAGCCTATTTAGGACTGTGTAAGACTTAAATAAAACAAACGATGACTCATTTACAACCGATTTTAAAAACTATCAAAAAACGTTTGATAAAGTTTACTGCTATGGTAGCAGT
>JANMYC010000227.1:0-10848 GCA_031381715.1 Saprospiraceae bacterium | reverse complement strand
AGTAATATCTTCACAATGGATCCCTAAAGACCCATAATTAATCTATCGTGGCGAATTTAATCTGACTAAATATCTTACTCAAAAAAATTGACAAGTATTTAATCTAAAAATTCTATCTGTACATCTTTCCTTGTCTATTCCTATTATTCTAAATTGTTACTCATCATAATACCTAAATATCATAATGTTTATTCTGTCTCACAATGTCAATGAACTCTTTCAAACACTCTTTATTAGCCGCTATTACTTCCTTCGTTTAGGCACTTTCAAGATGTGTTATTTTTATCTTCAACTCCACTTTCGGAGCATCTTTTCAAATTGGATTGCAAAGATAAGAGCGTTTTTTAAATTCAAAAACTTTTTTAAAGTTTTTTTTATTTTTTTTATTTCTTATTTATTCCGAGTGAATTTCTCTGCAATTTTCGTCTTTTTAATTAGCGCCTTTCTTCTAAAGCGATGCAAAGATAGAACGGTATTTTAACCTGTGCAAGCCTTTTCTTTTTTTTTTTTACGAAAGTTGTTTTGATGGAAATTAAGTGAAAAATAATATTTGGTGAGGCGTTTTAAACAAACCCTTTACTGTGTAATACAGCCCTGAAGTCAATATTCTATTCTTAGTTTCTATGCTTAATATGGATGAAATTTTTTTTCAAAAACTTCTATTATTTCTACGTTAAGTTTTTCATTTTGATGCGTATCCATTTAAAAATTATCACTACACTAAAAAGCAATACAAAATTGTAAACAAAGTCATCTAAAGGAACGGTAATAAACCTAAAACCAAAGTATTCTTCTTGGTTATAAAAAACGATTGGTTCCGTAGTAGCAACCCCAGTAAGTATTCCATTGACCAATATAAAAGGAATTAGACCCACCAAAAATGACCGATAGAAATCCGCCCTTATGCTTTTATCCCCAAATACAACATGCCAAGCCAATAGTGAACCCGCAATTATGAAAGTAGTGAACGTATATGAATGCCCCCATTTCAAAAAACCGACAATCAAGAACAAGAAAAAGAGCCCGATACTGAGGGGGTACTCTATTTTATTAAAGAAAATATTTTTAGGAAAGTAAGCATTCAAGCACTCATATATAAATACACTCGCCCACGGGAAGGTGAAAAAGAACAGCCATTCTTCAATTGGTAGGTTTATCAACGACATTGTATAATAATGTGTATTGAATCCCCATACCCCAATTGCCGTTTTCCAAATATCCCAAATCCAAAAAACAATTGCCACAACTAATAATGCAGGAAACAGATATTTCCAGTTTTTATAGAAAGCCACCTTTTTATCAAAACTTAAACTGAAAACCGGGATGAGCGCGAACAGGTGCATATATATATATGTGTAGTGTGTTTCAAAAGCCCTCACCTGCCATTGATTATTAACGACCATAGTAAAGTTATTGGGCTTCACAGAATCCATCATACCGTGTAAAATCACCAAGCCAACTGCCAATAACGGTATCAGCCATTTTAAAACACTTTTACTATTCACTTTGCAATCTTTTAATAAAACGAAAAAGGGCATTCTCAAATGAAAATGCCACTGGTAAATATAGTTAGATTTGATGCAAATATCGAAATTAAAGCATATTCAAGCTATTTCTGAAAACGGAGCTGAATAACAAATATACTTTCCGCCTATCACTCACCCTAATCCGCTCTTGCTGAACACGCTCTGCATTGGCACGCTTGATTTTTTCAAAAAGATTGATATAGTAAATATAAGCCAAATACACACCAAGCCTTGCCGATTTTGGCAATTGCACAATGCCTGAATAACCTTTATCAAAATCCGCTTTTATATCTTGCTCAATGAGTTGTTTCTGATGATTATCGAAATTACGGAAATCAATCCCCGGGAAATATACACGCCCGCGCTCATCAAAGTCACTCTTCATATCTCTTAAAAAATTAATTTTCTGAAAAGCTGAACCCAATGCACACGCTGTATCTTTTAATCTATTATACTCCGCGGTATCCCCCTCAGTAAAAACACGCAAACACATCAGCCCCACCACTTCCGCTGAACCATATATGTATTGCTTATATAAGCTATCATGATAAGTATTGAAATGCAAATCCATTTCCATTGAATCCAAAAAGGAATCAATCAATTCCCTTTCAATATTGTATTTGAAAACAACTTCTTGAAATGATTGCAACACTGGATTCAAAGATATCCGCTCCTCCAAAGCAGTGTACGTATCCTGACGGAACCGTTTCAATAACTTATCTTTATCGTAATCATGAAAAGTATCCACAATTTCGTCTGCAAAACGGACAAACCCATAAATAGAATAAATAGGCGCTCTCAGCTTTTTATCAAAAGCCTTGATTCCCGACGAAAACGAAGTTGAATATCGCTTAGTGATATGCTCACTGCACTCCTGACAAACATCGCTGAATAACTTGAATTGATTCATATTATAGATTGTATTTCTAATTTCAAATTCCAGATTTCAAATTTCAGACTCCAAATTTCAGATTTCAAATTTCAAGTCTCAGAATTAACGCTTGGAATTTGGAATCTGAAATTTGAAATATAAAAATCTGAAATATAAAAATCATTTAAAAATTTTCACAATTTCATTGGCAACTACCTTCCCTGAAATTAATGAAGGCGGTACACCTGGACCGGGTGTGGTCAACTGCCCCGTATAAAATAGGTTTTTAACCTTTTTACTGCGGAGTTTTGGTTTTAAAAAAGCTGTTTGTAAGAGCGTGTTCGCCAATCCGTAGGCATTTCCCTTAAAAGCATGATAATCCTTTTTAAAATCATTGTGCGCAAATGACCTTTTATAAATCACGTGAGAACGAATGTCTTGTCCCGTCCATTTTTCTAAGCGTGACATCACCACATCGTAATATTTTTCACGCATCACATCAGTATCTTCCAAATCTGGCGCTAATGGAATCAACACAAACAAATTTTCACAACCCTCTGGCGCTATGGATGCATCCGTGATAGAAGGCATGGATGCATAAAACAAAGGTTTTGAAGGCCATTTCGGATTTTCATAAATCTCTTTTGCGTGAAGATTAAAATCTTCATCAAAAAACAGATTATGGTGCTCCAAATTTTTCAAACGTTTATTCACTCCCAAATAAAATAAAAGGCTTGAGGGTGCCATCGTGCGCTTATCCCAATACCCCTCAGTATAATTACGATTTTCGGGGGCTAAAAGGTTTTGGTCGACATGATTATAGTCAGCACCGCCCACTACAATATCCGCCTCGTATTCCCCATCAGTTGTCACGACCTTTGTCGCACTGCCATTTAATACATATATATGTGTCACTTCTTGACTCAACTTCAATTTTACACCTTTCTCTTGAGCCAAAGCCACCATCGCTTTAATGATTTCGTACATCCCTCCCTTCGGATACCACGTGCCCAATGCCATATCGGCATAATTCATCAATGAATAAAGAGCAGGAGTTTTCCAAGGAGTTGCGCCTAAAAACAAAACGGGGAACTCTAACAGCTGTATGAGTTTCTCATTTTTAAAAAGTCGCCTCACGTAAGTAGACATATCCGTGAACATTTGAAGCTGAAAAAAGCTTTTCATGACCCGCCAGTCCGCAAATTCCCAAATACTATTTCCGGGCTTTTGAACGAACTCACCCATGCCTACTTCATATTTATATTGCGCTTCTTTTAAAAAACGCCTCAAATTAGCGGTACTTCCTGACTCATAATGTTCGAACATTGATTCCATCTCACTCATTTTAGCGGGTACGCGCATTACATCGCCATCACTGTAAGTAACTGTATAGGAAGGGTCAAGCCTTGTCAATTCGTAATAATCGGAGCGTTTTTTACCAAAATATTCGAAATACTCATCAAACACTTCTGGCATCCAATACCACGAAGGTCCCATATCTAAAGTGAACCCCTCAGTATGAAACACTCTGGCACGACCACCCGCACAATCGTTTTTCTCTAATATCGTCACATCATACCCCTTTGCTGCCAAATGCGTCGCTGCTGATAGTCCCGCAAAACCCGAACCGATAACTATTACTCTTTTTACCACAAATACAGAATTTGATTTCATTTATAACACGATTTAAACAGTATTGTTTTGGTTTTGTTTAATCTTTTGATAAAAAAATTAAACAAAATTACATTCTAAAGTGAATCCCATCAATACCGCTTTGACAAAATTAATCAATAGTAAGCGTTTAGAATATTTATGCATTGAGTATGATTCTCGGTGCCCACAAACACCCCCTCAGTATTTTGGAGGAAATTACTACTTTCTGATAACTTATCAACTATCAACGATAGTTATTGAGTCCAATGTATTGATTTATAATAAAATAGTAAAATGATTAGGTAATTTGAAATGATTGCTAAATTTCACCAATCAATAGAGTAAATAACGCTTTGTAAATAATTGAAGAAAGGAAAGGCTGGGAATAAGCTATAAATTTGCAAAATATCGAACGGAACTAATTTCGTTGAGTAGTGCAGCAGGGCGAAGTTAAACTTAATTAAAATGAAAAACCCTTGAAATCCATGTGTATTCCAAGGGTTTTTAGTTTTAGGCTATTTTAATAATTTATTGAAATCATCAAATTATTAACTAAAAGCTACTAAATAGTAGAAGCTGTGCCTTGAGTACCGTCACGAGTGTCACGCGCTCCACCTTTTACTTGATGTGCTTTTTCAGTAGAAAGAACTTTGATAGTAGTGATTTCACTAAGGGCTGTTTGTTTTTTCATGATTATGTTACTTTAAAAGTTTAAAAAAAAATTTAACAGTAACGAAAGTAGTATTCAAAAGCCTTCCAACAAAATATTTTTATTTAATTCTAAGAATATTTATTTGTAAAATACAATAAAAAATTAATAAAATTTGAATTTTTGCTTTTTTTAAAGAATATAAAAACATAAAATTTGATATATACAAAATAAAAAATATTGAAAATTATGATGCCCGTTTGGAAATTAGATTATTGATATTAGGAATCATTTCAGCATTTTTAGTTTTTTTAGAAAGTAATTCAATATCTCTTTGTTTTTTAGGAAACTCCATGAAAAATGTAGTACCACTGCCTTCTATGGATTCAAACCAAATTTTACCACCATATTTCTCTACGGTTGTTTTACACAAGGCTAATCCAACGCCTGTTCCCTCGAAGCGAGACGAATCCAAGTGTAGGCGATGAAACAACTGAAACAGTTTTTTTCCATTTTCTGGATTGATGCCAATACCATTGTCTTTTATTACTAATAAAACATGGTCTTTTTCTTCTTTTGTGGTTATCTCAACAATAGGACTAACTTCCACAAATTTTAAAGCATTGTTTAAAATATTTTGCAAAAGTTGAGTCAAATGAATGCGGTTTATGATTAATGATGGCATCGTACTGTTGTGTATAATTTGGGCATTTTTTTCATTGATAATAAGGCCTAGACTATCTTTCACCTCACATACTACGTCATGAATATTTATAATATCAATATCTGTCACTTGATCCACTGAAAGCATAGAATATTTCAACAAACCTTCCAACATTTTACTCAAACGGTTGGCACCATTGGTTACAAACTCAAAATAAGGTACCGCATCTTGCGGCAAGTGTGACAGATATTTTCGTTGAATAATTGTCGTAAAACTTGAAATATTCCTTAAAGGTTCTCTTAAATCGTGAGCAACGGCATAACTGAATTGTCGTAGCATACCATTCGACTCCTCCAAAAGGCGTTTTTGCTCTTCGATTTCTTTATTTTTTACTAACATGGAGTCATTAAACAACTCTAATTGGGTTTTTTGGATCTCAATTTTTTCGTTTTTAAGCTCCAAAGCATGGTTTTTTCTACTTTTTTGACGCAACCAATAGATTAGAAAAGAAACTAAAAGCGCAGCTAATGAAACTATGGCAATCATTAAAATGCGATTGGCTTTGAGTTGCGCTTCTTTAAGTTCTTGCTCGCTATGCGCAAGGTCATAACGAAATTGTAACTCAGTAACCTGTCCGGATTTTTCATAGTTAAATAAAGAATCCCTGAGTGCATTTGCTTTTTCAAGATGGATCAGAGCTTCATCGGAATGGCTTTTTTGCCTTGAAATTTTATAAAGTGCGCGGTGATTCCATTCGGCGTAGCGCAGTGACTGATTTTTTTCAGCTAAGGCTTGGCTTTTTTTATAGTAATCCTCAGCTAATACGATATTGTTTTTTTGACTATATATCTCACCTAAGGCATAATACACTTTTGTTAAGCTATTGACATTTACTAACTTTTCATCAATCGTTTTAAAGGTTTTTAAGGCTGTTTCATTATCATTTTGCAATACATACAACTCTGCCTTTACAATTGTTAAATTATTTCTGTCTTTTGTGTAATTCTTATCATTACAGAGTGCAATGGCTTCATTTATTTTTTCAAAGGCTTTACCGAAATCCCCCACTTCTGCATATAGGCGAGCATGACGCTCATAGAGGGGAATTTGAGAATCTCTATCTTTTTCACGTTCAGCTATTTTAGAAGCTATTTTAATGTATTCAAAAGCTTTATCAAATTTTTTCTGACAACCATAAGCCTCAGAAAGGTTATCCAAATAAACACATTCATTGATATAATTATGGGTTTCTCTTGATATTTGAAGCGCTTTATCGTAATAACGAATGGCATTTTCATAGTCATTGACGGTGAAAAATAACACACCAAGCCCACCATAAGCATTTTGTAGATTTAAACTATCTTTACTTTTATGGCAAAAATCAATGAGTGAAAAATAGGTGCTTCGAGCTTTGTTATATTGGTATAGATTTCTGTAAGCAATAGCAATATCAATCTGAATTTTAGCGGTTCTTTTATCGTCAATATTTTCAACTGCTTTCGCTGCCAACAAATAATTATTTAGGGCTGATTTAAAAGCTAATTGACGTTCTTGATATAAACCTTTTGATCTGTATGCCGCAAAAATCCATTTGGTTTCTTTAGCTTTTGTGGCTCTTTCGGCCATTATATCTAAAATTTGATAGGCTAATTGTGGTTGAAAGGCATAGTAAATATCTACTTCTTCAAAAACATCTTGGTAAGGAGCAGTGTACCATTCCTTTTGGCTTAGTTTGGTTTTAATGGGTAGCTCTCGGGCTTTAGCGCAAGGTAAAAAAGCGATTAGGGTTAAACTTGAAATAATAAGCTTTTTATATAGTGATTCTACACATATCATCACGAATTGTATTTTTGACAAGGTAAATTCTAATACCATAAGCTATAATTAAAAATAGGGATAACATAACTAACCTATGTTATCCCTGGTTTTAGGGTAATCGTATAGTCTTATCTTTTCTTAGTTGTAGTACCGACCGCAATAGTCGAAGCAGTGCCAGTTGTATTATCCCTTGTGTCTCTTGCGCCACCTTTTAAAACTAAAGCTTGAGTTGATGCGAGGACTGCGATGTTTTTGATTTCAGTAAGTTTCATTGCTAAACAAATTTATGGTTAAAAAAATAAAATTAGATTCTTTAAAGTACCTTTTAAAATTGTGCCAACTTGGATTTAAGCTCTTCCAAGATTGTTAATGTTAAAATAAATTGTGACAATCAAATCGGCAATTTCTCGCGTAACTGTATCTTTATAAAGCTATTTTTAACATTTAAAATAAAATTATATTAAAATTTACCTATTTTAGGGTATTTCTTATTGAAAGAATATACCCCTATTTTTGTACTCGAAATATATGAGAAATTCTATTTTTTAAGCCTCCCCTTTTGCGTAGTTTTTATCCCCATAAACTATAATTTTTAACCACTTTTAACAAAGTTAATCTACATGAACCAACGATCTAAAGCATTAGTAGGCTTGATGCTTACAACCCTATTTGCGTGTAAAAAAGAGAATACTTCCTTAGAAAATCCATTTACCACCACAGAAAATCGAAGCCCAATCTCTACTTCTACTAATCTAGAGGAGTATGTCCCTAATCAGATTATTGTAAAATTCAGAGCTAAAACATTAAATAAGGACAAAGAGAGTTTTTTAAAAGAACTTGATGGAGTGGTAAGCGAAACTATTATCACGGATGCCATGAAAAACAGTGGCAATACTGAGGGGTTAAATGTTATTAATATTCCGATAGCCGCTACCGAAGGATTGAAAAAAGCTAAACTTTCTCCAATAATAGAAGTCGTGGAGTACAATTATTACTGCACAACTCAAGCCGTAGCCAATGACCCTTATGTCCTTGACGGCTCACTTTGGAATATGTCAGGAGGAACGTCTGATAACTTATATGGCTGTCAAGCATCAGCAGCTTGGGCTAATGACCAAACAGGTTCAAATGATGTCTATGTAGGTATTATTGATGAAGGCATTATGATTACTCATGACGATTTGAAAGAAAATATAGGTATCAACCCAGGCGAAATACCGAATAATAGAAAAGATGATGACGGAAACGGATACGAAGATGATTACAACGGCTGGAATTTCGTCTCAGATGATGACAAAGTTTTTGATCACGCCAATATTGATAATCATGGAACACATGTAGCGGGAACTATTGGCGCAAAGGGCGGTAATGGTATAGGCGTTGCTGGCGTTAATTGGAATATCAAAATGCTGAGTGGTAAGTTTATTGGCAAAAAAGGCGGCACCATAGCCAATGCTATTAAGGCAATTGATTATTTTGTAAACCTAAAAACGCGCCCTGTTAATCCGCTTAATATTGTTGCATTGAACAACTCATGGTCAACTTATGGCTATTCTCAGTTACTAAGAGATGCCATTGAAAGAGCGAATGCCGCCGATATATTATTTATTGCTGGCGCAGGTAATGGTGGAGGAGATGGTAAAGCCGATGACAATGATACAAATATTTCACCTTGCTATCCAGCTTCTTTTGATAATACCAATATTATTTCGGTTGCAGCTATTGCATCATCTGGCGAATTAGGCGTTTTTTCAAATTATGGTGCAAAGTCCGTTGATATTGCTGCTCCGGGTGTTAATATTTATTCGACATACACAGATAAAAAAGAGGCTTCTCTTTATTCTTCTTTAAGTGGTACTTCTATGGCATGTGCACATGTTACTGGAGCGGTGGCATTATACAAATCGCTTAACCCTTTAGCAAATGCTGCTCAAATTAAAGCCGTTATTTTAAATAGTGGTACACCATTACCCAGCTTAGAGGGTAAATGCGTGAGCGGTAAGACACTCAATATTGGTAATTTTTACTCAAATTATTAGACAAAGTAGTTGTTAAATATTACAATGTTGTTTTTTAAAAAATGAAAAATGCCATTTAAAAGTTCGCTTTTAAATGGCATTTTAGGGACAAAGTAAAAAATAAACAATACTACTGAACTGTTAAAGTTATAATATGATATTGTGATAAAAAAGTGGCGAAGAATTGGTTAAAGAAGGTTGTTCAATACAATCAAAAACCAATAAATCACCATGACAAAATTACATTTTATTGAGCTATTTTCCAAAATAAGCAAAATAGGCTTTTACGTAAGTGAAGGAGAATTAAAAAGGTTATTATTGTTAAGTTTTGGAATAAGCCAAAGCAAGACAGTCAATATAAGCTTGGTTAACGATGAAATACTGTTAGAAGAAAGTGGGTGTAAAAGTCTTGGTAGCCAGTATAATTATCTACTTAAACTATTTCAAAGGGGTAATTACGAAGACTTAATCAAGAGTTGTTTTCGCTTTTTAGTGATTCACTTTTATGGTGGAGAAAAAGGCGTCAAACTGTTGATAGATAGGACAAATTGGGACTTAGGTAGTCAAAAAGTGAATATATTAGTAATTGGGCTATTGACCCCAGAGGGTGTATTAATCCCCTTAATATGGGATGATTTAGGATATAAAGGCAATAGTGATAGTGAAACGCGGATTAAATTGATAGACCAGTTATTAAGATGGTGGCAAGAAATGCAAATACCCGTACCGCAATTTGAAATCATAGGAGATCGAGAATTTATTGGCGAGAAATGGTTAACAGCTTTATCACAACGGGATATTCAATATATCATTAGATTACGCTGTGATTTAACATTTGAAACGTGGCTCGATGGAGAATATCCAATTGAAACACGCATGAGTTTACCTGCCATGCATCAATATATGATAGACAATGAGCAACTTTATATGGAAGTTGTTTTATCGGGAGAGGCTATAGCTAACGTTTTTATAGTTAAAAATGCGAATAACTACTCAAACTCTTACTCAAAAAAAGAGCCTTTTATCTATTTTATAACCAATTTAGACGATATTCAATTAGCGGGAGCGGATTATCGAAAACGGTGGAAAATTGAGGTTTGCTTTAAACATTTGAAGTCAGCCGGATTCCATTTAGAGGATTTTAATATGTCTGGGCAGCATAAAACCAATATTTTAATGGCCATACTGACACTTGTATATGCCATTACAATTAAAGAAGACCCAGATGTGGCGGATAAACCCGAAGCTGACATTCTTTTTAAAGACGGAAAAAAATATACCAGAAAATCCGTCTTCCGAAAGGGGATTACTCGGATGACTCAACTAAAAAGTTTAGATACTTTTTTAAATTATTGCTCAGAATTACTCTTTAAAACCTATAATAAGTGGCTCTTTTTGAATTACTTATATATTAATCATTTAACAGTTTAGTAGTATTGATGATTATAAAAACATTGGTTTTCATTTCGTTTATTATGCTACAAAGTTGGCGTTAAAAGCAAATTGTGTAAATCCTGAATATGAGGGATAAAATACTGAGGGGGCAAACATCACGCTTCAATATCCTTACTTCTTAACCAACTTGCTACGCCCAATAACAACCACGGAAAACCCCAAAATCCAATCATTGCAGGAGGTCTTGCGCCCGT
>JANMYC010000226.1:0-2361 GCA_031381715.1 Saprospiraceae bacterium | reverse complement strand
CGGTTTTTCTCTTGAC
The DNA here is from genome assembly GCA_031381715.1 of Saprospiraceae bacterium. GTDB lineage: Bacteria > Bacteroidota > Bacteroidia > Chitinophagales > Saprospiraceae > JAAFJT01. The sequence continues at coordinate 2,345 of JANMYC010000226.1, read as the reverse complement.
TCTCTTGCGCACGGAACAAAGTAGAGTCGTACAACTCTTGATAAACATATTTTTCTGAAATATCTTTAGAACCCGTTAAAGTATCAATTTTAGCTTTTAATGAACTACCAAATGGCTCTAAAACGGGAAACATGATACGTCCGTTTCGAGTATTGATAGTCACATCAGGAATAAAGTCAAATTGTCCATCGGGCTGAGGGTCGCCTACTTGATTCAAGCGGTCAAGATTCAACATTCTTAAAAGCGGAACTTGTGGTACTTCTGGAATCGTTCGCTTTTCAGCTTTTTCCTTACTTGCATCTTGATAAATAACGTCTAACTGCAAATCCTGCGGGTTCGTGACATAAGCACCCACTGAATAAACGTTGCGCATCATCAAATCAAAAAGTGGTGTATTGGTCAATTGCACCGTATTTTTCAACATTTTAACGAAAACTACTTGACCCACACTATCTCTACCAGCAAAAGCATTCACATCTTCTGCAAATTCCCCTACTTGGAAAGGTCCCTTTCCGTTATAAAAATATTGAAATGCCACACCTACAACTTGCTGACGCTCCACATTATTCAAGGAAATAGTACCTAATTTAGGATTATAAGTATATTCACTTGGCTGCAAACGCTTAGCTGCTCTTTTAATGAAGTCTCTACCCTGCGATAAGCCAAATTGTGAAGTTTCCAAAATATTAATGGCTTTATCTATTCTACGATACGAAGAATCACCCACTAATTTACCGTACAAATCATTCGAACTGTTTTCAGGAAGTGTAAACTTGTTAGTAAAATCCTTTGGTGCTCCTGGTGTACCTCTCACAGCATTTGGATTCGTCAAATTTTCACCCTCACCCAAATCCGATAAAGCAATGATTTGGCGCACCTCTCTATCTTCATTCCTTTCATTGGATACCCAAACCTTCACTTTTGTAACAGAGAATTGGCTATTAATCAAAGGCAATGATTTTAAAGCACCCTCAAAAGTATTTCTATTAAAATGAGATAAGAAGAAATGTCTATTTTCATCATATTGGTCAATAGGTATATTAAAAGTTTGAAATTGACTACCACCCGAAATGGATAAATTCTGACGGCGATTCCGCTGCTGAGCAGCCAAAGCCGTCAAACGCAAGTAACCAAACTGTAATTCAGTTTTAATACCAAAAAGATTTTGGCTACCTTGTATCAAAGTACCCCTCAGTGGTAAGTTCACATTACCGCCTTCGATTGATTTAATGATATCATCCTCACCCCATACATTGGAGTTGTAATTCAGCTTCATGATATTATCAAAATCAAAAGTGGCTTTATTATTAAATGATGTATTCAGGTTCAATTTTTCACCAATTTTACCCGTAACATTCATCTGAATGTCCATATTGAAAAGCAAACCACCCGTAGTACGCGCATACGTAGGCAATACAGGATTACCGAAATAGCGATAATCACCACCCAATGTCAAATCTATCTGACCTTGAGGGCGAATATCCACCGTAGGAGGGTCACCAAAAATCATCCCAATGAGATTATCCCCCATTTTTTTGACATCCACTTTCGGTACTTCTGGTAATTTACCATTCGTGCCCACGGACTTCAAAAGCATTTTCAGCTTATTATTCTGGGTAGCTGAAAAGTCAACTTTGGAGAGTGGGTCAATCGCTTCGCCGTTTCTTTTTTTATTCAAACCCGCAAGGCGTTCAAAATATTCTTTTTCCTGCTGCTTGGCTTTCCAGCGACCATATTCCTCAAAAGTCATGGACACAGGTGTGCGATAGTACTCATCACCGATTTTTTCAGTAATAATGTACCGATTACTGAGGGGGTCGTACTCAACACTCTTTTCGATGATAGCAGGATCACGTAAATTAAAAGGGTTGGTGACAGAGTCCCGCAGGTAATCGCCAGAACGGTCGCGCAATGGTATAGTATCCTTTCCCAGACGGACTCCTTCGGTCGGAAGAGTTTTGGCAAAGAGGTTGGATGAAATACCGAGCAGAGTAAGGGTAATTGCGTGTAAAAAAATCTTTCTATTCATATCAAGTTAAGAATCAGCATGGGATTATTTCAATTGAAAATGGACAATTGAAAATTGAAAACTAAAATCTGCGGAAGCCACTCATCCATTTTTAATTTTAAATTATCAATTTTAAATTGAAAGAGACCCCTCAGTATTGGGTTCAAAAAAGGCATTGGTTTTAGCTTCAAAAAGGTCTATTATTTCAAATCAGTTTTTCTATCTTTTTAATAAAACATATTGAAAAACTGATTTAAAATTATAGACCTTTTTGAAGCTAAAACCAATGCCTTTTTTGAACCCAATACTGAGGGGGCTCTTTTAGTGAATAACGAAT
>JANMYC010000216.1:0-2734 GCA_031381715.1 Saprospiraceae bacterium | reverse complement strand
ATTTTTAATATGCTCCAATAATACCTGAGATTCCTCTTTTCTTTGTGGCATATTATCTCTGTACCACCAATTAGCGAGATATACACCCAGTATCAAAGCTACTACCAAGCCCAATACGTATAGTAGATTATTTTTTGATTGCATCATTATCTCGATTTCTGTTTTTTTATTAAATATTTATCATAAATCCATGGTTTTCAGCTAATAGACTATTGAAAATCATAAAATAATGATATTTTAGACTAATTTTTTATTCACTAATTTTCTATTTCAATTATACCTTTTTTAAGGTGTTTTCATGGTTTTTTTATGTAATGTGAGACTTTAAAACCATAAAAATCGTATAAAGTGGTATTAAAACCAGAACTTGAATTCAAATTGCTTGTGCAAGCATTTTCAGATAAGTACTCAGACCATGAAAAAAATTATTATTATTCTGTCCCTTTTTTCAAGCCTTTTATTACAATCCCAAAATAATGTAGAATTTACCTATTTTCCAAAAGATATGCAATTGCTTCCGCGCAATGTTTCTTCCAACAAAGGTAACTATACTATCGTCGGTAAAGTTCCTAAAAGCACGGGTTTTACATCTCTTTTATTGAAAATATTTAAATCAGAAACACTGATAAAGGAAACAGCCTACCCCCTCAGTATCAGCCAAGATTTTGCCTCATTTTCTATTCCTTTTGATATCAATGCAGAGTTATCCAATCATAGGATTGAGCTTTGGGGTGTAAACAGCAATGAACAAATATTGATTAAAAAAGCTGAAAAAGTAGTGGCGGGTGATGTTATAGTCGTCAATGGGCAATCCAATAATATTGGACCCGTTACACCACTTGATGATGATCCATTTTTACGTTCTCACACCGAGCAATTTGGTTGGAATATTATTACCTACACTCAGCCGAGTCGATGGGCACCACGCATAGCTAAAAATATAATTACAAATCATAAAATACCCGTGGCGGTGTTCAATGAATCGTATGGTGGCGTAAGGCTCAATTATTTCCTTAAAAATGAAGCCAGCCCTTACACTGGAAACTATGGAGAACTGATGACGAGGCTTGAAAAAGCGGAGGTAAAATCCAATATTAGAGCTCTTATTTGGTGGCAAGGCGAGTCGGATGGATGGGAAACGTCCATTGAAGAATATAAAAACCAATTTAAAAAATTACATGCTTCTTGGTTAAAAGACTACAATAAACCCTCCGTTTACCTTTTTCAAATTCGCTTTAAATCGTGTACGCACGTAAAACCGTACGTTTTGGAAGCCCAAAGGCAGTTGTCGAATGAAATTGAGGGATTAAGCATTATGAGTACGAATGCTGCGAAAAGTGATAGCTGCCATTTTTATTATTCCGGTGGCTATGATTCATTGGGCAATAGAATGTATCGATTGATGGCTTCTGAGTTGTATAATTCCTCATCCGTGAATGTGAAGGCACCCGACGTGGAAAAAGTATGGTTTTCGGGCTCGAATGAAATAACTATTCAGATGAAAAATACCGTTGGTAATTTGAAACTAACAGGTCAACCTTGGGCAGATTTTAGATTAGAAACTCAGGATAATTTTATTTCTGATGATGTTAATAGTAGAAATATTGAAGGGACGGTTTTGGGAAATCAAATTATTTTAAAATTTGCGGGTGATTCGTCGGGGATAAAGGGAGTCACTTATTTGGGACACATTCATAATGGCAATGATTGGGTTCTCAATTTGCAAGGCGCTTCTATTCTTTCTTTCTATAATTTCCCTGTAACCGCTCCGCCGCCTGTACCGATCATCAATACTGAGGGGGTAGCTTCATTTGAAATTTCACCAACAGTCAGTAATAATAGCATTTTATTAAAATGGGTTTTAATTGATGCGGGTAAAAAAAAGGTATCTATTTATAATATTTCAGGATTGCCTGTTTTTTCAACTGAGGTTGAGAAAGATGAGAAAAGCCTTAAGATAGATGTGAGTGAGTTGACTTCGGGCTATTATGTTGTGGTTTTAAATGAAGAGGGAAAGCGAGATAGTATTAAAAAGTTTATTAAAATGCGGTAAAACAGCTTTTATACTGAGGGGTAAGTCGCGTGGAACTCAAGTTCTGCGATAAAATAAAAAAGCCGCTTCAAATCAACGAAGCGGCTTTTACTTTTTAAATTACTGATACAAATACATATAGCGATTTCTATCTAATTCTCTAAAATAAGGGTCTTTTAAGTCCTTGATAAATTGAATGGCTTCGCCGGTAGATTTCATTTCAGGTCCCAATCTTTTATCCACATTTGGGAATTTATTGAAACTAAAAACTGGGACTTTTATGGCATAGCCTTCAAGTTTGGTTTCAATGGTAAAATCTTTCAATTTATGCGAACCTATCATCACTTTGGTAGCAATATTTAAAAAAGGCACTTGATAGGCTTTGGCAATGAAAGGCGTTGTACGAGAAGCCCGTGGATTGGCCTCAATGACATACACTTTATCGTCTTTAATTGCAAATTGAATATTGATTAAGCCTTTTATTTTCAACGCAAAAGCTAATTTTCGAGCATATTCGACCATTTGGTCAATTACAATGGGACCCAAACTATAGGTTGGCAATAAAGCCGCAGAGTCGCCAGAGTGAATGCCCGCTGGCTCAACATGCTCCATGATACCCATGATGTGTACATCTTCACCATCGCAAATAGCATCTACTTCGGCTTCTTTAGCCCGTTCTAGGAATTGGTCAATCAATACGCG
>JANMYC010000210.1:0-3305 GCA_031381715.1 Saprospiraceae bacterium | reverse complement strand
GTCGCTGAACATGATGACCATCATTTAGCTCAAATCACATTTTTATCGAAGCAATTACTACCCCCTCAGTAAAAACGGCATTTCGTGTACCTTAAAACTAAGTAAAATGCAACCATTATCAAATTTATTCAAAATATCCAGCATCATAGCCATGTTGGGTTGGGCAATATTGCTATTTTTACCGAACTGGCAATATGCGGATACAGTTATCAAAAACGGGATAGCCATTATCCTTTCAGTTTTTTATGTTTATATATTGTTTTTTCGTAAAAACATAGTGGGTGAAAAGTACCCGAAAGGCAGTTTTTCCGATTTGGAAGGTGTCATGAATTTATTTAAAAACCCAAAATTAGTTTTGGGCGGTTGGGTACATTACTTGGCTTTTGACTTGTTGATTGGTCTATACATTAAGACTCAAGCCAACGCCATAGGCATGAGCCATTGGTTGCAGATACCTTGTTTTTTACTGGCATTTATGTTTGGTCCTGCGGGATATTTACTATTTTTCATTTTACAACTTTTAATAGCTTAATTTTATGTACGACAAATTAATCCCTTTATTGGGTAAAAGCATTGAGGACAAAGAAATAAAAACCCTACTTGAGGAGTGGAAAATCGAATATCCAAAAAGTATTTATTGCACGCCCAATTATCCTGTTTTGAAAGGTAAAATCGAAAAACATTGCATTCGATTGTACTTTGGTATGGGTGGTAATAGTCGCTATTTAAAGCCTATTACTTCCAGCAGAGCAAATAGTTATATTGCTCAATTTACGATGATTGAATTCACCAAAAAGCGAACCGATAGTATTCCTTTTGGTGTAACCTTCGCTATGACTCCCGACGAATTAACAGCCATTCTGGGTGCGCCTAAAGTCACTGATTTTGCAGGTAAAACCACTACTTGGCGGAAAAATTACACTAAAAAACATGAATTGATAGTTACGGATTCTATTTTCCCAGACGGAACCGCTGTACGCTCCATGAACTTGACTTTTATCTACGTTCCAGATTTGAATACATTAGAGGAATACGAAAAAGCTGGATTGTAGGTGTAAAAATGAGGGGGAAATTGGAGTTATCTATAATTCCAAGACGATATAATTTCGTTCCTCAGCGTTTTCACAATAAATATTAAATTTATCATTACAAAATGTGTAGATACTCTTTCTGCAATTATAAAAACACCTACGGGTGCTTTAATTGTCAAGTCGGTTTTAAAAGACGTAACTTAAGCGATGTCCAACCTGATGAAGTAGCGGCGGCAGCAAAAAGTGGTGAAGAGATTGGCAAAGATTTTAAATGCCCAAATTGCGGTGGCGAGATGGCAAATCTCGGGCGTGATTTGCGCTTGCCCGCCAAGTCAAAAGATGAACAATGGCAATGCATAAAATATTTAGTTGACAATAAATACAATATATATTCCTGTGGTTGTCAAGGAATTGGATTCGTTCCGCATAAAATGCATGAAGCAATTACGCTTGTAGCAGCATACAAAATAAAGCAAAATGTATTTCAAAAACAATATGATATTGAACGTAAATTTGAACAAAAACGAAAGGCTCAACGCAATAGAGAAAAAGAAAATACCATTAAAAAACAATTGAAAGAGATTAGAATGGAGGATAAGCGAAAAGATAAATGACCTTTCAGAAACAGTTTTAAAACCTCTTTTAAACGCATGGAACAGCCCATAATCAATCAACAATTTTTGATTCAAAAAATGCCCATGAAAGGCGGTTGGTCGTTTGTGGAATTTCCGAATATTCCAAAACATCTGAAACAGCCTTTTGGTTGGGTACCCGTAAAAGGAACGATTGATGGCTATGAAATCAATCAATTCAAGCTCTGGACAATGGCTTCGGGCAATATGTTTATGCCCATAAAAGCTGAAATTAGGAAAAAAATCAAAAAAAGTGAAGGCGATTGGGTACACATCACTCTCTATCACGACGATAGCCCTTTAGTCATTCCCGAAGAGTTTTTGGTCTGTCTCTTGGATTCACCAAAAGCCCATGAAGTGTTTCAGTCGTTTAGGGAAACTTCTCAAAAACACTATATTGATTGGATTTATGAGAGCAAATCCTTAGAAACTCGGGTGAATAGAATAGCGAAGGCAATTGAAAAGTTGGAAAAAGGCTTGAAATTATATCAATCGCTCGAAGATGATATCTAAGGCACCCCCTCAGTATTTTCAGAAAACACCAATTAAAAGTACATGCGACCAGATATTACAACCATCCAAACCGGCGAGGATTTCAAAAAATGGTATTGGCTCAAAGAAGAGTTAGTGGCATATTGCAAGCTTTCAGGTTTACCTTACGTCGGGAGTAAATTTGAAATAATTGAGCGGATTGCCAGTGCACTCGATAACCATTTAGAAAAACTATCCAAACCCAAAAAGCAAGTTGTTCTGTCAAAGATGGATTGGCATAAAGCAGATTTAACTTTAGAAACGGTCATTACCGACAGCTATAAAAACGGGCAAAACGTAAGGCGTTTTTTTATCAAATACTGCGGTGAAAGCTTTAGTTTTAACATAGAATTTATGGCGTGGATGAAAACCAACGTTGGTAAAACGCTCAAAGATGCCGTTGAAGAATGGTTAAAAATTTACGAAAAATCGAAAGATAAAAATCATAAATCAACTATTCCAAAAGGAAACCAATACAACCAATATTTAAGAGATTTCTTCGCCGATAATCCAAATAAAACGATACACGATGCGCGTCATTTTTGGCAATTAAAGCGCGCCTTACCTTTGGGTTTGCATAAATATGAAAGAAGTGATTTGGATTTGTAGCTGCACATCGTACCCCTCAGTAAAACCATCTCAAATAATCAAAGGTTTACTTCTTTTTAAGCCACCACTGTTCACAATGGGATTCGACGCTGTTATTCAACATTTGGCTAAAATTCGGAAGGTCTTTAAACTCCGCAAAAGCAAGGTGCCGCTCCTCGGCTATTTGACGATATACTTCTGGTTCGTCTTTTTTGAAATTTTCGATATTAAAAGGTAATAGCCTCTCCCCCAGCCTATTGGTTCGTTGAGAATTAGTAGTTTCGACTTTTGGATTAAAAATTGTAGATTGTTTATTTTCCTGATTCTTAATTTTTTGTCTCAAAGCCTCCACCAATCGCCAGTGAATATCTTCACGCGTCAATCGCCCGTTCTTCCACCACGATACAAACGCAGGCGCTTTTTCATCAGATTTGGTTTTTTTCACAAACCAATCCCACAACATTTTGATGTACACATCTTCGTACCCCCTCAGTAATTCGTAGTTAAAATTGGGATGTACCAG
>JANMYC010000202.1:0-2770 GCA_031381715.1 Saprospiraceae bacterium | reverse complement strand
TGTGATAATGGATACGATACTGCGGTATGATTATTTTCAAGAATTGGATTGGAATGACGATAAAAATAGTTTTTCTGTACATGCTCTATACCTGCTTACCGAACTAAAATCGTATGATAGTTTACCCGTTTTATTCGATTTTTTAAGACAAGACGAAGATTTTATGGAGTATTGGGTTGCAGATTGGTTAGAAACATATCTTAAAGTTCCACTTTATATTTTAGGCGAAAATCAATCTCAATCTTTTAAAGACTTTGTATTAGAAGAAAATGTATGCCCTTGGCATCGGGCTATGGTGTGTGACGTTCTCACACAAGTAGCCATCAAGCAAGTTGATAGACGAACAGAAGTTATTCAATGGTTTAGCGAAGTCATTCATTTTCATTTAGATAATCCTAATAATGACAATTTGATTGATTCTAAATTTATCAGTTCACTTATTACATCGTGCGTGGAACTTAGAGCTATTGAACTTGAAGAAGATATTCAATTATTATTTGCTCAAGGTTGGGTAAATGACGGATTTTGTGGAGATTTTGAAAGTGTGGTAACTGATTTGAAAAAGCCTTTTAATCCTTTTTATGATAAGCCTTTACCCAAAGATTTGGATGATTTATACAGTGGCGAGTATGAAAAAAGGAGAAATAAATCCAATGACCCCATTGATTCGGAAATGATTGAAAAGTTCAATGACCCGTATCAAAAATATTTGATGGACATTACCACCCAACAACTCATTAATAACAAGTATGATGACGATGATGACTATGATTGGACGCCTCAGCTTCCAGTCAAAAGAGAAGAGCCTAAAATAGGTAGAAACGACCCTTGCCCTTGTGGGAGTGGTAAAAAATATAAAAAATGTTGTGGAAAATAGATGAAAACACCCTCTCAGCCAAAAATACTGAGGGGGTGTTTTAGTATCAAAATTTATAACAACTCACTTTTTTGCCTTTTCCCCAATTGCTGTTACTGCCTTTTTTACCTTTTGAAAAATTACCTACGTTAAACGGATTGAGCTTAAGGGCAAAGTAAAAATCAGTACCATAGAGGTTAGAGTTGGTCATAAAACTCAATAAGTGTTCCGTTCCAATGGTTAAAAAAGCCAAACGAGCGGTTAATCCTACGCGCAATTGTTGATAATTTATGATTGAAATGGGCATAGATGCTCCCAACCAGCGGGTTTCGTAGCGCGGCGTGACAGCCAATAAGTTATCTCTTTCAATGACATTCCCCAAAGGAATGCGCTGAATTAAGAACGTATTGAGGAATATTTTTTTAGTGAAAGCATAATCGGCTTGTAGTTGCAGTGCGCTGGGTAATCCAAAAGACATGGCGTTTCCTTTTAATGTTTGAGTCGGATTATTGTAGGCTTTTCGGTTAAGTCTTCTAAGAGCATCTGTTAAAGGGTCATCGGCATTGAGGGTTTCAAAATCCTTTTTTTCTATTAAAATGGCCTCTTTTAAGGTAATGTCATGCACTTCAGTGTTTTTCGTTATTTTGATTTTACCCAAATCTAAAATGGATGCGCCCAAACGCCATTCGTAAGGTCGGTCGTCGTTGGCGATGGTTGTCAGTACAGCACCGATGTCAAAACCGAAGCCTTTGCCATTGGGTTTACTCAAATCTGTATTATAGTTGTTCGTAAAACCCAGATTTCCGATTGCACCATCCACTCGGAAGGTATCGTCAGATATGCGCGCCAACTTAGTCCCTTCCTTATTTTCAATAAAAAAAGCTTGAAGGCCTTGCATGTATTTCAAATTCGCACCAAGAGTAAGTCCCCCCTCAGTATCACCACCTATTTTAAAGGCATAATTAACCCCAAACTCACTCCACACCAAACCGCCACTTTTAAACGGATCAACATCGAATGTCTGTCCCCTTTTGATTTTATTCATCTCGTAGGGATTCAGGATTTTAGGCAAATTATGAGAACTTATTAAAGCCCTCACACCCGAGAACAAGCCAAATGAATGCCCATTATTTAACTTTACAATAAAAGATGGGCCCATCACTCGTGCGGACATTGAGCCGTAATATTGGCTTTTATTTTTAAAATTATATTCTAAAACGGCTTTTTTATCGTAAAAAATATTGAGTGCGGGGTCGGGACCAATATTGTTAGCATTGCGAGCCGCTTTACCGATGCTCGCTTTTTCAATATAGCTTAAATTATTATGAAATGTCGCACCTACACCCACCAAGTTAATATCCCAACTCAATGGATAAGTAGCACTTCCTGCGGGATTGAGTGCAATGGCATTCACACCCGAATAATTATCGAGCTTTAACCCGAGCTGCTCTTGGGCTATTAAAAAGGTGTTTTTTAAAAGATAAAATAGTATTATGAAAATGGTTTTGCTTGATTTATGCATGGATTCTCGCTGATTTTGGTTGTCGGTTTAAAACAGTGGGGTAGGCTTAGAGAAAAGAATGGTTTTATAACGTGTTCAATCCGAACTTATTTTAATCAAAAAAGGCTATCATAAACATATACCGTTTGTTTTGATAGCCTTTTTTAATGAATAAGAGTCTTGAAACTATAATAACGCTGCTCCGAATACGCCTGCTGAATCGCCTAATTTGGGTTTCAGGAATACCGTATCCATTCTTTTATTAAAAATGTGTTTGGCTGCTTCGACTACCCCCTCAGTATAAAGCTCTCTGACGTTGCCAACTCCGCCACCTAATACGATGGCATCGGGGTCAAGAATATTGATAATGTAGGCTGTCGCTTTTCCGAACTGCTTAATCAAGTGATTTTTAG